>JAJFLO010000169.1 GCA_021772675.1 Verrucomicrobiota bacterium
TGCAGAGTAATGGAGTTTTTTTCTGGCTTGAGAGAATGCACTGTCAGTGACCTCCAGGTCAGACATTTGATTGCCTTTTATCTGCTTGAAGAATTTTTCTAATTCATTTTGGTTTGATGATCGGAGTAGATTGATCATAAAGGTAAAGAGAGTGGCAAAATCTAACGGCGACTTTCTGGTAAAGTCAGCAGGTGAGTATTTATGGCGATCGATAAAATCTTTTGACGTAATAGAATTTTTTACTATATTAATTATATTGGCACAGAAATCGCTCATCATTTTGCGTGCCAACATTAACCTTTTCGATGTATTTTTTTACCATTTTTCTCTCCTTTTTTATAATAAGTTTGTAGGTATTTCTTTTACAATAAATCATGCCATAATATATCACATAATGTATTTTTATTCAAGGGATTATGGAATGTTAAATTTTTCAAAATCCCCCCTTTTGAACTTGACTTTTTCACAATGGCTTAACTTAACGACATTGCCAGTAACCCTGCATCGCATAAGGAATTCCTTTCAAGCATTTTTATGTGAAGGAAGAAGCGATTCCTTATTAGTAAAACCAGTATTGAACCGGTTTTTTATAAGCGTTACAGTTCTATTCACCATTACCTTTTGCACTGAAAGCTCATACGGATTAACTCCTGCGTTAATTAATAAGGCTGAATTGCTGCAAAAAACAAGAAAATTCGGAAGAAAATTATATTTATTGAATGTGGGAAGAAGGAATTAATGAATAATGTTTTATGGGAAATCTACCCTTGTGACGATAATTATTTACTTAAGTTTTACAGTTCATTATCCAGAATAAAGCCTTTTTCAAGAGAGGAAGAAAATATAACAACAAAAGAACGCAGCCTTACATATGGGAATTCTGTGTCTTCTGGTCAGGCTCATAGTCAGTGAATAGGCTGTAGAACGAGTTCTTTCCCCAGATAGTGACATCACATCTTTGGCATTTAGATCCGCAATCATTGCTCAACTAATGACAATGCCTCTACCTGACAATAAGAGGCCCTTTTATTTCTGGCATGTCAGTCCCAAATTTTGGGGAGAAGATGTCACTAATCCTGGTTAGCTTTTCGTTGCCTTTCGTTGTTGCTGAAGTTGTCCTGCGTTCGCTATTCCCATTGAATCCTTATCTTATGGAATTGAAAATTGTTGTTTTTGGTTCCATGGGTAAAAAGAAAATTGAGTTTGTTGCAATAATTTGTCAGGCAATCATCCGAAATAAGTCAGATGTTTTGTTTGTTATCGCCCCGCGCAATCCAGTGGAACCCTATCTGGAGACTATAGTCACAATTTGTAACGAAAAAGGGATGCCATGGCATAAAATGAGTCAAGGGTGTGATAGAAAACCGACTCTGGACATTTTGATTTACAATGGATTTGGAAAACTACCTTCAATTTATGCTATCTCGGATATTATTCTGATCGGCGACAGCTTCATCAGAGATGGGGAGATCGGACACAATTTTATGGAAGGCTATGCACTGGGAAAGCCCGTTGTTTTTGGAGAAGCAATGAACGCTACGCAGCCCTATGCAGATATGGCAATCGAAAGAGGCACCCCCATCAAAATTAGCCGAACAAAGAAGTTAATCTATACCTTGCCTGAATTGTTGCAGAATGAGGTGTATAGAGGAAAAATGGGAAGGCAGGGTAAACAATTCTATGATTAATTGTACGAGAAAAGGAGTGCTGCAAAAAATGTAGCCCAGGAAATATATAAATACCTCTCAAAATGTTAATGCATAAAAATCGTAAAATACTTATCAATGCCTACTTACATCTACACTGCCTACGGGTTAAACATTCATTCACAAATCCCTCTTCCGGAACTTTTGCCTGCCCGGAATGGACAGGCTGATATCTCCATTTGCTATGGGGAGGCGCCAGCTTCCCTGCCCAATTCATCGAGTCGATGTGGTATCTGGGAGGCTGTGCCGGGGAAGTTTTTGCTGGACGTCGCTCAGATCGCCAGATATTTCATTATCGACGGTCGGGAAATCCGGGTCGAGCGCGCAGAAGGGAGTACCGATGACGAGGTGCGCGCTTTTTTGCTGGGCTCAGCGCTGGCAGCGCTGCTGCAACAACGGGATATTCTGACCCTGCACGCCAGCGCCATCGAAACGGACCACGGAGCTGTGTTATTTCTGGGACGTTCCGGCAGTGGTAAATCGACATTGTTAACCTCTTTGGTACAACGGGGCTATGCCATGCTGGCTGATGACGTCACAGGGATTACTCTGGATAAAAATGGCCTCCCGCAAGCACTGCCTGCCTTCCCATGCGCACGCCTATGGGCCGATGTAACCGACAAACTTCACTACGCCGATCGGGTGCTGCAACGCGTGCGTGCAGAGTTGGAAAAATACCGTCTGCCGATTGACCATTTTTGTAACGATTTGCGTCCTGTTCATGCTACGTATGTGCTCTCAAGCTACAATCAGAGGCATATCGAATTGGAAACAGTAGAAAGTGTAGACCGATTCATGTGGCTATACAAATATACCTATCGCATGAGATTCTTGCGCGGACTTGAACTGGAATCGACCCATTTTAAGTCCGCTACAGAGGTAGCCAGACAGGTGAAGATGACCCTTGTGAAACGGCCGATACATCCATTTCTGCTGGATGAATTAGTTGATCTAGTGGAGCAAGATATTCTAGACTAAAAGGACTCGCATCAATCTTCATTCTTATCACAACATTTAATTTTGGCTTTTATGTCTAGAAAATTCATGGAGTACGGGTAGATTCACTCCGCCAAACATAGTGAGACTAAAGAGACCACGTTCGAAATTATTCACAGAATCTGCGCAATAAATAGAATTTTCTGCCAAAGGACGAATTTTCGTTTCATTACAAAACAAGTTTAGTTAATAATTTAGCATAACCCCCTATAAATCCCTAATGTCCATTATTTGGTTAGCTTCTTATCCAAAATCCGGCAATACCTGGCTGCGTGCTTTTTTGACCAATTACCTTCGCGAAGGAGAGGAGCCGGCTAACTTCAACGAACTGATCGGAAAACTAATCGCTGCAGATCGAAATCTGTTTGATGACTATATTGGGCTTGAGTCATCTGATATGACACGAGACGAGATCACGCGACATCGGCCGTTGTTCTACGAGCTGCTGGCCGCTGACTGTAAAAAGCCCTTTTTCATCAAAGTTCATGACGCGTACACCGTTGACAGGGACGGACAAGCGCTCTTTCCAAAGCAGGCGACGACCGGGGTGATCTACATAATCCGCAACCCGCTTGACGTGGCTGTTTCATATGCACACCATGAAAATAAATCTATGGACCACATTGTAAACCGGATGAATAGTGACGATTATGCCATGCTGGAGAAACCGAATACTCTTTATGCTGAATTTCCACAAGAGTTGCAGTCCTGGAGCAGTCATGTGCGCAGTTGGGTGGACGAACCCAATCAAAACGTACATGTCGTGCGTTATGAGGACATGCTGCAGCAACCAACCGCCATCTTCACTGAAGTTGTCGGTTTTTCCGGGCTGACGCTGGATACCACCTGCATCCAAAAAGCCATTGATTTTTCTTGCTTTAAATGCCTACAGAACCAGGAAGCAATCCAGGGGTTTGCCGAAAAGCAGCCTACAGCGCAATCCTTCTTTCGCCAGGGCGCAGCTGGATCCTGGCGGGAGCGTCTGACACGGAGTCAGGTTCGGCAGCTAGTCAATGCTCACCGTCCTGTGATGGATCGGTTTGGTTATCTGCTAGAGGCGGAAGCATTCTTACGTCGTTTATGACATACTGAACACCAACCTGATTAATTCATCCGGCATCTACTGCGTGTGCATATCTCACTTCATATAAGCGAATTATGAAGAACCCAAAGGCTTGAAATAGTTCACTATTCTTTTACCTTCGAAACCTCAAAAAGTTTGAATTTTATAGGAGTAAGCTTGTTCTACTGTCCAATAGAACCACACTGGGAAACTTGATAAATTTTGAATATAGGATGTCGAATTTTCCTATGAGTTTAATCTTTCTTTTTTCAGCATCCTCTGTTCGTCATTTATAATTCAATTTTAAAGAAGACGTTATGGCTATACAACTTGAAACTATTGTCGCCCGAAATGATTCGATAATGTTTAGTTATCTGGATAATAAATTACTGATGATGAGTATCGATAAAGGGGAATATTACAGCCTTGATGCCATTGGTGCGAATATCTGGACTATGCTCGAAAAGCCGGCCTCTGTTGCTGAGTTGTGTGACATGTTTGTGACTGAGTTCGATGTCGGGCTGGAAACGTGCCGGCAGGATGTGTTGGCCTTTATGTATGAGATGTATGCGTTAGAGGTGATTACGATTAAGTCGTGATTTAGCATTTGGCGCTTGATAGCGTCTTGCTAGAAGCACGTCGGGAACGCTATGTCTACAGCAGAAAGGAAGCTGCACCATCAAAACCGAAGAAAAGAAAAGTTGAATTCCTTTCTGACAGGGAAAAAGGTCTCGGTCTATTTTTTTCGACTATAGGGGGCTACTGATGCCTATAATGCGTCAGTGCGACCCTCTCGCACGGGGATACATTATGTCACTCCCACTGAGTTAAAGTATTAATGACATTGAGCTCTAATTGGAAGTTTGTTTCCTTAATTTTCGTTTTTTACAGTAATTATATTTTCCTTTAACAAATCATTGAGAAATGTTAAAACATCACTTTCACATTGCTTTCTGTCGACTTCGAATTCTTCGAGAAGAACAACGCAAAGTTCTGATATTTCATGCGAATTTTCAAGTAACTCCCAAATACGGGTGCCGATTTTGTCTATGCCGTAATATTTCCCATTTTCAATACTCATCATGACCGTTTCACCATCCATTTCACTGCTTATTAATTCAGGATTACGTTCAACGGTACTGGCTAATGCCAGTTTTTCTGATTCTTTCATAATATTTTATCCTCTTGTCGTTAAAGGTTAAATTAGCGCCGAACATTTATTTTGAACTGCACGATTTTTTAGACACATATAATATTACTGTAAAACCTAATCTAATGCATGAAACACTATAGATTTATCTCAACATTACTGCTACCCCCGGCAGTCTCCAATTTCAAATTTTCTTACTCATTCCTATCGGGTAATCGCTCCATATAATAGTTTACAACCTGGTTGTCAATGGTAACAAAGCCTAGTTTTTCATAGAGTTTCAATGCCGGGTTATTCACCTCGACATGGATGCGAACAGGTAGATTGGCTTTATCAGCTTCCGTAAATATAGTTTTTAACAATGATGAACCAAAGCCGTGATTACGATAAACAGCCAACAACGCAATATCAATAATTCGAATTTCATCGTCACGGCGGTCCACATACAATCTGCCGATATCCACGTCATCATGAACAATAATATTGAAACTGGCATCGGAGAACTGCCCCTGGTATTGACGATATTGAGCATTAAACTGCATATCGATAAAATTCTGTTTCTCAGTTTCGCTCAAATCGAACATCTGCATTTCAGCTTCCCGTGTACTTGCATATACCGCTCTCAGAAACGGCATATCTTTCTTAAAATCTATTGAACGTAGACTTAACATAAAAACTTATCGAATTTGATCTCTGGGTTATAGCCTGATTAATTCATGCGGTTTCTACTGTGAGCATATATCTTGTCTCATTTCAAATAGTTACGGAGAACCTCAGACCTCGAAATAGTTCACTATTTCTGCATCCTCCGAACCATCATAACTCATTAATTTGAAGTCAAACTAAGTACTCTCGCGACGTAATCGCATGAATTAATCAGGCTAAAGTCCGACAGACTGCTGGGCGTGGTCAATTTCCTCTGGGTATGGTTGTTTACTTTCCCACGCAAATGTTGAAACAACGGTAAATTTATTTTTACCACGAAATCCTGTGATAAAGACATCACCACTTCTCACCCATGCATGGGCGATCAGCTCTTTTTCATCATCCTTAGCGACACCAAGATACACAGTGTTCTGAATTCCCCTTTTCTTTAACATACGGTTAACAGCAAGAGCCTGTACCAGACATTTACAGTTCCACGGTAAATACCAGCTTGTCAATCGGATGTAATATCCCAGATTACGTACCAGTTGACGCTGGTGATCGTGTTGTTCATTAGGGGTTTCGTGCATGTATTTTCCTAAAGATGGGGCAATCCAACGAAACGGAAGTAAGATTAATATCCGTGATACAAACAATCCTGAAATTGATTCTAATACTATAAATTTGTCTGTAGTGGAAAGCTGTAAAAAATTAAGTGGTGCTCTTATAAACCTGCGTAAAATACCGATCATTTTAAGACATTGAAAGGACAAGAGTTTAAGTTAATACCTGAATCCGTGACGAGAAGTATAAAACCAGTTTCCGAATAGGCATTGCATTTTTTAGTGATGATCTTATTTCAATCTGCTACCAACTTAGCCAATACCGCTTTTTGTACGTGAAGGCGGTTCTCTGCTTCATCCCAGATGATGGAACGAGGACCGTCGAGAACATCTGAGGTGATCTCCTGACCTCGTTTGGCAGGTAAACAATGCATTATTTTTACACCGGATGACGCAGATTTAACAATCTGATTATTGACCTGATAAGGCATTAACAACTTTTCCCTTTCTTCCACTTCGCTTTCAAACCCCATGCTAACCCAGACATCGGTATAAATATAATCAACATCTTTAACAGCCTGGTGTGGATCATCTGTGACAATAACCACTCCTTTTCCAGACAGTGATTCTGTAAAAGATAGGTCAGGTTGAAATCTTGAAGGAGCACCGATTCTCAATTCAATACCGGCTAATTTCGCCGCGACTGCCCACGAATATGCCATATTACTGGCCCCATCTCCCAAGTACGCCACCTTTATACCCTCAAGTCTACCGGAATTTACCTTTATGGTAAGCAGATCGGCAAGTAACTGGCAGGGATGAAATTTATCCGTCAATGCGTTAATCACCGGGATCGTAGAATGTTGAGCGTACTCAACGAGACTTTCATGCTTATGTGTCCTTATCACAACGGCGTGAATATATCGATTCAAAACCTTCGCTGTGTCGGACATGGATTCACCTCGTCCAAGCTGAAGATCATTATGATCCAAAAATAATGAATTCCCCCCAAGTTCATAAATACCAGCCTGGAATGATACCCGGGTCCTCGTGGATGCCTTTGAAAAAATCATGGCAATGGTTTTACCCACCAATAGTTTATTCCTGTCAATATTCGAGCGTTCAATTTTTAACTGAGCCGCAAAGGTCAATAGGTCTTCCAACTCGTCTTCAGTAAAATCCTGAAGTGAAAGTATATGTTTAGGTTTTATCATGACGAATTCAGGTTAATAATATTTTCTCAAAGATATTCATGCCCTGGTCAATTTCAGTTTGCGTAACCACCAGCGGAGGTAATAGCCGTACAACATTTTCGCCTGCTGATAATATTAGCAAACCTGATTGAGCTGCTTCTTTTACAATGGCATCCACAGCTCCATCAAACTCAATTCCAATCATCAGGCCAATAGTTCGTAACTCCTTTATACTACTACATTTTTTAACCAGTGAGACGAGTTTTCCTTCGAGATATTGACCCATTTTCTGGCAATTGAACAAAATATCTTCTTTTTCCATTACATCAAATACAGCCAGAGCTGCAGAACAAGCAAGTGGAGTACCGCCAAAGGTACTCGCGTGAGAACCTTTCGCCAGAACCTTTGCCCACTTTTCTTTGACTTCAAACGCACCAATGGGAAATCCATTACCAAGAGCTTTAGCCATAGACATAGCGTCTGGCTCAACATTGTAATATTGATAGGCAAAATAATGTCCCGTTCTACCCATGCCGCATTGAACCTCATCGAATAATAGGAGTATATTTTTTTCGTCACATAAATTTCTTACGTCGTCCAAATATCCCTGTTCTGCAGGATACACACCCCCTTCTCCCTGTATGGGTTCTAATAGTATCGCAACGGTTCTGTCTTGAATCGTTTGTTCCAGCTTCCGTATATCGTTAAATGGAACGTGCACAAATCCACCCATATGTGGGTTAAACCCTTCTCTGAATTTTGGTTTGTCAGTCGCAGCAAGAGTTGCCAACGTTCTCCCGTGAAAGGATCTATTCATATACACTATTTCATGTTTGCCTTTGTCGCTGCCCCATTTTCTGGCGAACTTAATCATTCCTTCGTTGGCTTCGGCTCCACTATTTGCAAAGAATAATTTTCCCCCGAAACTTTTAGTAGAAATTTTCTCGGCAAGTTGCGGCTGAATTTCATTCATATATAAATTTGATACATGAACAAGTTTTGCCGCCTGCCGCTGAATTGCTTCTGTTACAACCGGATGACAGTGGCCGAGATTACACACACTGATTCCAGAGGTGAAATCCAGATATTTTTTACCAGCGGTATCCCAGACGTAACATCCCTGGCCTTTTACTAATGCTATGTCCGGCGAATACGTGCCGATCAAATATTTTTCTTGCAGCTCGTTTATTTGTTCTGTTTTCATTGTGCTATGATTTTATTATTTGCGTTCCTACGCCCTTATCTGTGAATATTTCTAATAGTAATGAATGTTGAAGTCGACCGTCAATCAAATGGACCTTATTCGTACCGGCCATTAATGCCTTAATGGCACTCTGGATTTTCGGTATCATCCCCTCGGATATGATTGTCTGCTCAATTAAATGATCGACTTCGTCCACCTTAATTGATGAAATTAAACTCGCTTCATCGGCCGGATCTCTCAATATTCCTGGCACGTCGCTTAAAAACACCAGTTTTCTTGCTTTTAACTTCTCCGCAATACCGCAAGCAGCAATATCACTGTTGATATTATATAGTTCTCCGTCAACTCCTTTTCCCACCGGTGTAATGACCGGAACAACATCATCGTTTATAATGTTCAGAATTTTATCAATAAGTACGTCCTTTACATTACCAACAAACCCGATATCTTCTGGTTGATTGGTTTGCAAGTTTGTGGTCAACATTTTTTGCGACCTAATGACTTCCTTACCCGACAAACTTTTTGCCCGACCGCCAAATTTGATTATTGCATTTACAAGCTTGGGATTCACATTGTCATGTAAAACCTCATCGACAACTGATATTGTATTCTCACAGGTAAATCTTAAGCCATTAACAAAATGGGTTTCGATCCCTTTTGATGCTAATTTTTCACTAATCTTCTTTCCGCCCCCATGAACGATAACGGGCTTCATTCCAACAAGTTCCATGAAAACGATGTCTCGAATGGTGCTTTCCACGCGATCTAAATCTTCCATCGCGCTGCCGCCAAATTTAACAACGATGATTGCATCTCTAAATCGTTGGATATAAGGCAGGGCTTCAATTAAAACTGCAGCTTTAGCAATGTACTCATTCATTTGTATATTTTTTCGTGTTGAAATCGTTTAATAACATTACCCAAATCTGTGTAACCAATATGGTGAATCTGCCTAACTCGGGTTTCTCACAATACTTCCGTTACAAAAGCGTATATCAGCTAGCAGCCTGTCGAACTTTGGAAGAATCTACTACGAAAACCGCATTCTTGACCCATTTTTGTCCGATTTATCGTCGAATATCACAATGTTTTCCTCGAAATCCGACAAAGATGTTCTCAATTTGACGATTTTCTCGCGACGAATCGCATGAATTAATCAGGTTAATATAGGCAATATAAGCTTTCTCACCACAAAGTTTGTGAAAAAACCGGGCGAATCATTTGGGTACAAAGACATAACAATAATGCTCGGCAAATATTCAGACATGCCAGGCATTCCCGCAACACTTTCTGCTACAAATGGTTACACTGAATCTCTCAATTTTTTCACGAATTCGGGGGTTCGTAAAAAGGGTGTAAAATATATTGACACAATTGGCTAATACAATCTAACTGTATTAGAGTTAGCTTAAATTTTTCGTTTAAAGATCCTGCATATAATCCTGAGAGGCATGGTTTTCAGGTTTATTTCTATTCCAAGTTTTGTTTTATTAGCAAAGTTATACTGCAAGCAGTAGCTTTTTCGACATTCGTTATTCATTTCAGGCAACAATTTTACAGAAACCTGTCGAAAACCTGATGGCTGTCAGTATATAAACTTAAACTCCACTTTCATAATATTCATACAATGAATAATTCAATGAAAAAGTTCATCGTGTTCATATTGGCAATGAACATTAGCGTCTCATTTGGTCAACATTTTGATACCTTTGAATCCGAATCTCTTTTTCTAAGGAGATTAAATGAAGAGCGGTTACACGATTTTTCTGAACTCCAGTTATCTCTGATGTCTAAGAGATTTAGTAATAAGTCAGACCTCCTCTATCTGTTGTATGGAGAATTTTACGCGCTTCAAGGTCAATATGATCGGGCCAAGATTTCGTTATCAAAAATCTCTCAATCCAGCAGCCAATATCCTCATGGTATCTTAAAATTAATTGATATTACACGCAATACCGAGGGAAAAAAAGATGGCTATGTCAAATATTTTCATGCAATGAAGGATAAACCGGTTCCAATTGACCTCAATGACGCCCATCGAAACGCAATTTTATTATATTCCAAGTTACTTAGTGACGAGGGTAACATAAACAAAGCATTGGAGACCTTAAAGTATTTCGACCAATTACCGCATGATGAATCATTAGACGACAGAAAATTTAAGTTAATTCAGTGCCAATTTTTTCTTAATTCGGTAAGTAATCTAGCAGATAAAGGAGGTTTGATTCATCCGTACAAAAATCAAATTGAAACGACTGTCAATGACCTAGAAACGCTTGTTTGGAAACTCGATAACACGGCGGCCAAAGCCTACGCAGAACTTGCACATGCATACAACCTATTAGGCAAACCGGAGAATGCCGTTGAAATCCTAAAGACAGGAGGAGACTTTCTATTCAAACTTGAGCAAGCTATAACAAAAAAGAATGGAGATGCGGCGCGCTCACCTCTAAAATTAGCTAACTTTTATATTGCCGAAGCTTTTTTTAAGTTAGCAGAAAAAAGTTTTTCTGACAGCAAATCAGAAACTGCAGAGGACTACTACTCCAAATCAATAACTAAGTATAATGATGTCGCAAATAACTATTATGATTCTACAATAACAAGCAAGGCCTTTCTCAAAGTTACCGAAGTTAAAGTGATTCTTGAAGATAAGTTTGGAAAAAAGGTTCAATTCTCCAGTAATCAGGAACAGGTAATAAAATTCAAAGCGGGAAAATCAAAACTTCAGGCCAAAGAATACCAAACAGCGTCAACACTGCTTCTGGAATCTGCCGCTACTGATTTAAGCTGGGTATTTGTGCCGGAATCTCTTTTTTATGCGTCCATTTCCTGCTATAAAATCGGGCGACTTATTGAGGCGATGGCAATCTGCCAATTTCTACAAGACAACTTCCCGAAAAATGATTTCACACATAAATCAATGTACAATCTAGCAGCTCACTTGTGGAAACAATCAGGTAATTTAAGTAAAGACAAACTGCTAGTAATCGATCCTAAAAGTGATGCAATTGAATTATTCAGTCAATTCATTCGCATTGCACCTCAACACGCAAACGCTCCAAAATCGGCGATGATAATTGCTGAAGCTCAATATGAACTAGGGAGGAAACAGTATCTAAGATTAATGGAGTCAGATAGCGACAACCCGAGTAATGAGAAAGTATCGAGGGAAAAAATGCATTATGACTTCGACGTTGCGGCACGGTTGTATGATTTCATACTGCAAAAATATAGTGATAATGCAGAAGGAGTGAAGGCGCTAAGTCGTCTTGGATGGATAAACATGATGCTGAGAAAGCACGAAGTTTCAGCGAATTATTTTCTGAAACATCATAATAAATTAAGCACAATGTCCCTTGAAAAGATTGCATCAAAGTACCTTGCTGCTGTTGAATCGGGAAAAATTAAAAAGTTTAATAGAGCAAATGACCATTTAGGTGAACTGCTACATGTGTTCGACAATAACGCTCCACTATTAAAGTTTGAGTCATATCAAAATTATCATAAGCGGACATTGGATTTACTTGCTTCTAATAATGAAATTTTAGCTGAACTCAGCCATGAAGTAAATGACAAAACCAAATTTTTTGATGTCTCAATTAATTGTTATAAAATTTTTGCAGGCAGATATCCTGGTGATCGTAAACAGACGCCAAATATCATGTTGAAAACAGCAAAGTTATATTTAAAAATGGGCGACCATGACAATGGAATACGATGGTTTGCAAAACTGGGTCAAAATTTCCCCGATACAAGTGAGGGAAAACATTCCGGATTTCTACTCGGAAAAACATATTGTGAATTAGAACTTTGGGACAAAGCATCATTTTCGTTCTCCAAACTTTCCTCAAATTTTCCATCCATGCCGTTAGAAAATTTAAGATTTATTGCCGGCAAGTTATTTGGAGATATTGATGGCAAAAATTTAACGGGGATTGATCCGAAAATTGTTATGGCAGCCAATGAAGAAATTTTATCCCGTGGTAAATCCAAAAAGACGACCAAATCTTTTGTAAAAGAACAGGCTGTATATAGAATTGGCCAATGTGAAATGGTAATGCAGAATTATAAGAATGCGATTACACGATTTAATGAGTTAACGATATCCAATCCCCCAAAAAACAAAAAAACACTTAGTTACTATTATTTTGACGCTCTGCTCTATAAGGCTGCATGTTTGAAAAAGACAAAACAGTACCAGGATGCATTGACAACATTAATCCAGCTCACCTCTCAATTGAATAAAAATACGTACCCGGAAAAATATTATAACGGGCTTTTAGCAGCAGGCGAAACTCTTCTGGAAATGGGCGACCTTGAAAGCGTAAAAAAATCGATGCCTCGATTTTTAAATATCATGACCTTCGCAGATATACAGAATTCCCATCAGAGAGATATAATTGAACAGGCATATTTTCAAGGAGCTGTAGCGTGTATCAAAATCGGCGATAACATTCAATTTGAACGCATCAGGAAAAATTATCTAACTGCCTTTCCTGAAGGCAAGTTTAACCAGGAAATTAATTCATTGACCTCTGGAAATATTCAGTGAGTAAAATTCGTGATGGAATTCCTATAAATAAGCTAACTTAGATGTATGTACAGGCAATAAAATGAGATTCATATCTATATTTAGTTTTTACTTCATGATCTTAACGATCTGCAATTCCCAGAATGCAAAATCAGATTTTTATATTGTCGGCAAGAACAACAAAAAAATATACGGCATTGGAATTTCATCAGATAAATCTGGAAATATTTCCTTAAAACTCCCGCACGGAGGAAATCAAAAGTTTAAAAAGGGTTCTTACAAAAGCGCTCATTGCCCAAAACCAAATGAACTCACAAAGGCAGGTCGATTAATAAAAGAAAAAAAATTTGACAAGGCTCAAATCTTATTAGAGGAGGCATTTAGGAGTTACTGCTTCTTAGGATGGGCAGGAAGAATCGGATTGCTTCAATGTAAATTACTAAAGAGACAAAAAAAATTTTCAGAAGCAAACAAAATCATATTGGAATCATTCAAATATCAACTGTCTGAAAAATATGCAAAGGCATTCACATTTGAAAAAATCGATGTTTTAATAGAACTAAAAAAATTCGAAGAAGCTGAACAAGAATTGATTAAACTAGGCTCATTGGAACCTGATGTTGTTGCATTTAAATATAATTCTCTCGGTAAACTCTCAGCATTGCGAGGCAACAAAAAAGAGGCGATTCTTCATTATTTAAAAACAATTCTACTGGTAAAAAACTCAGAGAATAGACGGAAAAATGCCTATTTAAACGTCATCAAATTGATGCAGGAAATGAATGATAATCGCCACATTGAATTTAGCAAAAAAATGAAAGATGAATTTCAAGATTAATAACGGGAATTGAGCTTATGAGAAATCGTTTTGTGTATAAATTATTTTTTAGTATTTTGATCATATTGATATCACATCTATCGATTAGCATGACCTATGCTAACGCGGAAACTCAAATCGGAGGAGAGCCGGCTGCGGCTGTTATTGTGCAGCCGGGTTTCAAGGACATTGTTTTTGGAAATGGTGCTGTAAATTTATTAATTTGGTTCTTAATCTTTCTTGCGTCTTTTGCAACACTAACATTTATCTACGATGGATTTTCTTTAATAAAGAAACGGAATTTATTGCCTGAAAGCCTCGTGCCCAGTGTTAGCGCATACCTACAGCGCAACGACCTTGATTCTGCAATAACGGTTTGTGAAAATCACCCAGGACCGCTTGCCAATATGTTATTGGCAGGATTCGCAAACATACAAAATGGTATTGATTCCGCGCATGAAAATATAGTTGCTACAGCCGAGCTTGAAAACGAAAAAATCATTCAACGGATAAGTTATTTAAATCTATGTGGGCAGATTTCGCCGATGCTTGGCTTATTGGGAACAGTTGTGGGAATGGTGAAGGCGTTTGCCAGCCTGGCTGGTCAGGCTGGCGCAGCAAAGGCGCAATTGCTCGCACTCGCGATTTCCGGTGCGTTATGGACAACAGTGGCAGGCTTATTAATATCAGTACCTGCACTTATTTTTTATACAATTTATAAAAATATTGCGACAAAGCGGTTAATTGAATCACAGACGATAGCAACAAATGTTATAAAGAGCATAGGGAGTATTGACGTTGAGGAATAAATTTTCCCGATCATCAATCGATTCGATTGAAACACCAATTGCATCATTAATTGATAGTGTCTTCCTTTTAATTATCTTTACAATACTGAAAAATGAACTACCCCGCCGCAAGCGGTCGGGGTATCGGGAAAAAACCTTTAAATAGGAACGCTGCGAGCAGCGGGGTATTAAACCCAAGGCTACGCAATAAATTTTGTTAAAAACCACTCTATTCATTAGAGCGAATCAATCAAAAAGATTTTTATGTTCAATAAGCAAGAATGTAAACAATGGATACAGCCTCGACATTTAGAATGAGTGTGGGTCGTCAGGTGACGTGCTCCAACACATTTGAATAAAGGCGATTACTCTCACTTCGCATGCGAAAGTTCTGGTATTTATGCCAGTCTCCGCTGGCTTTTGTGCAACGAAGTTTTAACACCGATTCTGCGCCAGTGAGCCGCCATTTGGCTCCCGCCTTACTCATTCGGTCTTTGACTAGGTTACCACAGGCCGATTCAATTACGCCGGTGGCTATAGGATATCCGGCAGCCAAGTACTTATCGTAGCGCATATACTCCAGGTGATTTTCAAAGTATGTGATCACGGTTTCAATGTCTGTGCGTCGACTCCCCTCCAATCCGATTTTTCATCAGTCGAATTCGGAGTCCGGTGATGACGCTCCTGGCCCGCCCCTGGAGGATCCATGTCAAGTATGTGCAGCACAAGATACGCGCAGCCTTCTTATCCCAAGTTGCCTAGGAAAGGCTACCCAAAAAGCTATTTTTTACCTTTTATTGACAAATATCGCACTATTTTCTGCCTACGGCATTTTGAAAAGTATTTTTGTAGTGACCTAAATTAAATTGGTTTCATTTTCAAGGTTGACATCGTTTGAATTCATGCTATCATCAATAAATATATTTTTAAAAATCAATCAATACCTAAGAAATTTTGGAATGGAGTTTGTAGTGACCAAACAAAAACACTAACTCGTTGAAAAATAATATGTTACGACTTTTAGGTGTGAAAGTTTGGTTATCCTTCCCTTCTAACGCTGTGGTTGCAGACTTGAGATAATCCACGACGTGAATGATGTCCAAAATATAAGCCGCATCTGGAAAGTGTTTCTTCGCCAAATTCCATAGGCACGTAGCGCCATCCAAGATGCAGACAACCGTCGCTATCGAAGAGGCTGCAAAACGAGCTGAGGCACGCTGCTTGACCTCGGCATACAGATTCGATGACACTCTCATAATATTCAATATTTTCGGGGGTATTCTGCTTTTGCTTGGACTTCTTGTCTTTATCCGATAGTAATTCTGGCATAAGTAATAATTTAGCAATTTTTTCTCGGCATCTCGTTCTTTGAGGTGGGTTGCGGATATTTTCTATTACATCTGTTTCCAAAAGCGTACGTTTTATTTGATTTTGAATTTTCATGCCGTCACTATAGACGACGTAACTGCACTTGTTCGGCGTTATTTATGGGTAAGGGGCAGGGCTAGGTTCTATGAGTCAGGCTTGAAGATAATCCAAGACGGTTCTCAAATTTCTAATTTTGTGAACTGGTACTTAAGCAATTGTTCTGAAACAGTATATCCTGAGATATTCGTCGTATATTCGTTTTTAATTGCTGGAAAATAAACATCACAATCAAATACTGAATCAATTTTTGTAATGTAGATTTTTTTACACTGTTGCTGCCTTAATGCCTCAATATAAATCTGACAACCGCCAATGACGAATGTATTGGGGCATTCGGCATTTTTGGCATAGACTAGCGCGTCTTCAAGGCTGTTAGTAAAGTATACCTTTTCGACTTTAGACGTAAACTGTTGTTTTGTCAAAATGATATTCAATCGATTGGGTAAGGGGCGAAATTTTTCAGGTAAAGAATCCCACGTTTTTCGTCCCATTATAACTGCATTGGGCAGTGCGGAATTATTACTCAGAGATATCGGTCTATGACTGTGTAGATGATCAAGGAATTCTGGGTAACTCGTAAAGGATTTTTTTGAGTTATCACCAAGTCCGTAACGCTGTTCAATCTCACTGGTACTATGTGAACATGTTAGTTCTCGATAAAATTTCATGTCGCCCTTTAGTTTTGGCCAAGGTAAGGTACCGTTTTTGCCAATTCCATTATTTTTTTCCATTGCGACGACAATGCTGAACATGATTGATTTGAGTTTGTTAGGTTCGTTGAGTTATGCTACTTCTTTCAGAATGACTCGCTATCCGGAAATAATATTGATTAGCCTGCCAGGAACGCAGATGATTTTCGTGACCGTTGATCCACCAATAATTCCCCGCACTGATTCATTTTCCATGGCCATTTTTTCCATGTCTTCTTTTGATATATCAGCAGGCATCATAATACGGGCTTTTGGTTTTCCTTTTAACTGAACCAGGATTTCGACTTCATTTTCTTTGGTCATTTCTTCATTATAGGTAGGCCAAGGTTCATAAGCAATAGATTGATTGTGACCCAGACGTTGCCAAAGTTCTTCTGCAAAATGTGGAACAAGAGGAGATAGTAATTTTACATAGATTTCGATTGCACCACAATTTGTTGTTTTATATTTCGAAAATGCATTAAGAAAAATCATCAGTTGACTTATAGCCGTGTTTATATTAAGCGTTTCGAGATCTTTGGTTACCTTTTTTATGGTTGCATGCAATATTCTAAGCTGTTCTTTATCTAATTCTTCGTCATTAATGTTTTTGGCAATTTCACCATCCTCATCTATAATCATTCGCCATGAGCGCTGTAAGAAACGTCGAAGCCCTTCCACACCTTTTGTATTCCATGGTTTTACTGCTTCGAGTGGTCCCATAAACATTTCGTAAAGCCTGAAACTGTCTGCTCCATATTCGGCAATAACATCGTCCGGGTTGACCACATTTCTAAGAGCTTTAGACATTTTCGCTGGAAACTCAACTAATTCTTCTTCGGTCTCAATATGATAAAATTTCCCATCTTCTTCTTTTACCAGATCAGTTCGAGCCAATGCCCCTCTGGAATCTTTATAAGAAGTCCCGAGAATCATTCCTTGATTTACTAACTTTTGAAATGGTTCGTTGGTGCTTACCAAGCCGAGGTCATAAAGTACTTTGTGCCAAAATCTCGCATACAAAAGATGTAAAACAGCATGCTCAGCTCCACCAACATATAAATCAACCGGCATCCAATATTTTTCCTTTGCTTTATCCCATGCTTCCAAATTATTGTCGGGATCGATATAACGCAAATAATACCAACACGATCCAGCCCATTGCGGCATGGTATGAGTTTCCCGTTTTCCTTTTTGCCCGGTATCTGGATCGGTATATTCAAGCCATTCTTGTGCTTTTGCTAATGGTGATTCGCCTGTGCCCAATGGTTTGAAATCATCAATTTCAGGTAGTGACACAGGTAAATTATTTTCATTAATTAAACGAATTTCTCCATCGTCCATATGGACAACAGGAAACGGTTCCCCCCAATAGCGCTGTCGGCTAAATAACCAATCACGTAATTTGTAATTAACCGTCTTTTTTCCAAGCCCACTGTTCTTCAACCACTCAATGGTTGTTCGTTTCGAATCATTGACAGACAAATTATTAATATCTAAACCAGTCTCATTCGCCGAATCTATTAAAACTCCATTACCTGTCCAACAAGCGTTTCCAGACAGAACATCATTAATTTCAATATTCTCTTTATTCGCTTCATTTTCGTCTGGCCGGATAATTGCTTTGATTTTAATACCAAATTTTCGAGCAAATTCAAAATCCCGGGTGTCATGTGCAGGAACGGCCATAATTGCTCCGGTACCATATCCCATCATTACATAATCACTGATCCAAATAGGAATTTCATCATTACTCACTGGATTGATGGCGTAACTTCCTGTAAATACGCCAGTTTTTTCTGTATTTAATTCCGTACGATCCATATCGGACTTTTTTGCGGCAAGCTTTTTATAAGCAGATACGTCATTTTTCTTGTCAGGAGCTGTAATTATCCCAACGAGTGGATGTTCAGGTGCAAGTACCATGTAGGTTGCACCAAATAGTGTATCGGGGCGAGTTGTAAATACTCGAATGATGTTGCTGCTTTTTGCCAATTTAAAATCGACTTCTGCTCCTGTGGATTTACCGATCCAATTTCTCTGCATTTCTTTAATGCCCTCTGGCCAATCCAGTTCTTCAACGTCATTTAATAATCGCTCTGCATACTCTGTTATTTTCAGCATCCATTGTTTCATTGGCCGACGAATAACGGGATGTGCTCCACGCTCACTTTTTCCGTCAATGACCTCTTCATTTGCTAAAACTGTTCCCAATGCCGGGCACCAGTTAACTGGAATCTCATCAAGATATGCCAACCCTTTTTTGTGCAGTTTCAGGAAAATCCATTGTGTCCATTTATAATAATTGGGATCAGTTGTATTAATTTCTCTGGACCAGTCATAGGAGAAACCAAGTGACTGAATTTGGGATCTGAAATTATTAATATTGTTTTTGGTCGTTATTGATGGGTGGGTTCCTGTTTCTACGGCATATTGCTCGGCAGGCAGTCCAAACGCATCCCATCCCATTGGGTGGAGAACATTAAAGCCCTGCATCCGTTTAAATCGACAAACGATATCTGTGGCAGTGTATCCTTCCGGATGGCCAACGTGAAGCCCTGCACCGCTTGGGTACGGAAACATATCCAAAACATACATTTTTGGTTTTTCTGAAAAATCTTCTGCTTTAAACATCTGATTTTCAAACCAATATTTCTGCCACTTTGGTTCTACGACTTCTGGCTTGTATTTTCCACTCTCAGTAATCATTTATTATCCTCTAATCCATATTGTTACGGATATAGTCACCAACTTCCAGGATAGTTTCTTCCAGTCCGATTGTTGGTTCATAATTTATAAGTTTCTTTGCTTTAGCCAAGGATGGGACACGTCTAAGCATATCTTCAAATCCTTCTTCGTATGCTTGGCTATAAGGGATATGAACAATTGACGATGAGCTCCTTAAAACATTGATAACTTTTTGAGCCAGATCATTAATTGTGATTTCTTCATCTGTCCCCAAATTCATGACCTGCCCCTGCGCCTCTTTACACATAACAAGGTTTGCTAATGCACCCACGACATCCCTTACGTTTCCAAAGCATCGAGATTGATTGCCATCGCCGTAAACCGGTATTGGTTCATTGGCCAATGCCTTTTTTATGAATCGGGGTATCACCATACCGTATTGACCGCTCTGGCGAACTCCAACGGTGTTGAATAATCTTACGATATATACAGGTTGTCCCGTTTCTTTTGCCATGGCAAACGCAGCGAATTCATCGATTGCCTTTGAGCAGGCGTAAGCCCAACGGTGTTTTGTTGTCGGACCGCTGACGGTATCGTCTTCTTCTTTAAACGGGATGGACGTGCTTTTACCGTAAACTTCTGATGTAGATGCAATGACGACGGTTTTGTGATATCGTCTTGCAGCTTTGAGTACGCAATCTGTACCCTCAACATTGGTACGGATTGTATGGACTGGCTTTTTTACAATCAATTCAACGCCGACTGCTGCTGCGAGATGATAAATCACGTCGCATTCAGATATCAATCTATCCATCACCATTTCGTTCAATACGGTATCGACGGCAAATTGAAAGTTGGGATTTTCAGTCAAATGTTCAATATTGCTTTTCGAACCTGTAGAAAGATCATCAAGCACTTGCACATGCCAATTTTGATTCAGTAAAAGTTCACTTAAATGACTCCCAATAAACCCTGCTCCCCCAGTTATTAATGCATTCATAAGTCACCATTCCTGGTTATAAGTTGTTCATTTTCTATGCGATGGTATACTGTTCTTGACAAATTAGAACCGTTACTCTACCATATCTTTTCAAGGGTTAAAATCCGTTTTATAAAATGGAGGTCATCCATTAGTCATTCTTTTCTGATATTTAAAAATTGAATTGAATCTAAATAGGACAGGAGTTCTGTTGTGAACCTAGAAAAAATTAGTCGATTCATTGATTTTGTTGAGAAAAATGACATCTCCTTTCAACGCGACGCGTTATTAGCTGATTTCACTACATTTAGATTGGGCGGACAATGTCCATGTTTGGTCTTTTGCGACTCATCTGATCAGTTAGCCAGGGTTGTAAAGGAATTGGCAAGTCATGACTTGCCCTACTTACTTGTCGGAGGAGGATCAAATCTATTAGTCTCAGATGATGGATTGGATGCAATTGTTGTCCGATACGTATCGGATACGGTGGAAATGGTTATTGGCAAAGATGACGTATCTGTTTCTGCCGCAGTAATTCTTGATGATTTTGTAGACGAGACTGTTTATCATGGCATAAATGGATTTGTAAACTGTTCAGGAATTCCGGGTACGGTTGGAGGCGCTATTGTTGGAAATGCCGGAGCGTTCGGCTGGCAAATTGGTGATGCTGTAATTTCAGTAACTGTTATTAATAAACATGGCGAATTGGAAGAATTAATCCCCGATGACATTGGATTCAGATATCGACATTCTGGATTGAAAGTTACTAAAGACATTGTTGTGGATGCCAAATTCACGTTGAAAAAGAGCGACCGGGAGGCATTACAAACTGAACGAAATCGTATCCTGAAACTTCGTGCATCAAAACATCCTGATTTAAAAACGTATTCATGTGCAGGGAGCTTCTTCAAAAATATTGAGCCAACCTCAGCAGCTGACCGTCGTCAGGCATCAGGGTGGTTTTTAGAGCAGGCCGGTGTAAAAGCAATGCAATTTGGAGGTGCTGGCATTTTTAGTAAGCACGCAAATATTATCATCCAATCTACAAAAAACTGTAGTGCACGGGATGTTTACGAATTATCAAAACAAATGGCTTTAGCAGTAAAGAATAAGTATGGCATAGATTTAGAACGAGAGGTTTTACTAATAGGCCGGTTTAAAAATTTTGAAGAAAACTAATGAAATTATCACTGGACGATCTTGAAACGTTAAATTCCCAGACAGAAATAGTAAATTTGCCGGATCAAATTTGGGATGTTATTATCATTGGCGCGGGACCTGCTGGTTCTTATGCCGGAATACACCTGGCCGGTAAAAAACTTAAAGTTCTGTTAATTGACGGTTCGGCGTTTCCTCGCGATAAAACCTGTGGGGATGCCCTTATAGCTGATTCGATAAAGTGCCTCGAAAAAGTGGATCTTATAGACACTGTCCGAACATATGGCTTTGAAGCAAATAATGCAGTTGTCTCAAGTCCTTCAGGCCACAAAGTCGACATAAAAGGTGATTATATTACCCTAAAACGTAGATATTTGGATGCAATAATTGTCGAAGGCGCTGTAAGCCACGGTTGTCGTTTCACACAGGGTTACGTCAATAATGTTGAAATCAATGGTGATTTTGATTTCCGCACATTCGTAAAAAATTTTGAGCATCCGATCAAATCGAAATTGGTTTTCATTGCAACTGGCGGAAATATTTCACTACCGCAAAAACTAAATATCATTAAAAAAAAGAACCCTAGTGGTATTGCGATACGGAGTTACATAAAATCAAACTATGTAATTAACGACCTAATTATATCCTTTGATGATTCCATTCTTCCTGGATATGCGTGGATATTTCCACTGGGGAAAGGTGAATATAATATTGGATGCGGAAGCTTTTTTACATCCATGAAAAATGACACCCAACGCCTTAAAAAGGCATTTAGCAGGTTTATGAATACCTTTCCGGAGGCAATAAAACTTGTGTCTGGAACTCAATCGGAATTATCTTTGAAAGGTTGTCCGCTTCGATGTGGATTATCTGGTGCCAAATTTGTAACAGAAAAACAAATGTTGGCAATTGGAGAAACAATTGGAACAACGTTTCCTTTTACGGGTGAAGGTATTGGCAAAGCAATGGAAACCGGGGAACTCGCCGCTGAAATCGCATCCGATGCATTGCGAATGAACAAACCAGTATTACTAAAGACATTTTCCAAAGTTGTAAAAGCTAAATTAGAATCAAAGTATTTTGGATATAAAATGGCGGAAAAGATATCGTCGAACCGGTCTCTTTTAGATGCTGCGACAAAGAGAGCTAGTCAAAGTAAAAAAATGCAGGATGCACTTGCTGGAATTGTCGCGGAGACAGTCAATCCAAAATCTTTAATAAGTGTTTCAAGTTTGGTAAAAGCAATGCGAAATAGCGAATGAGGTTCCCCATCGGAATGCCATTTCAAATTAACCGTTTTTCAACAAATCAATTCCATATTTCGCGATTAAATTAGCAAGTTTCAAATCAATTTCATTGTCGATATCGATTGAACGAATGCTCGGCATTTCAAATGGCGCCGTTTTCTCAGGTAAAAATGTTAACTTGTCAAGAAATACCTTTGTTCGAACCCAATATATCGCCCCATTAATTCGAATAATTTTATTCATTTTTTGCCTAGGCGTATGTTGCGGCAACTCTAAGTGGCTCAGTGGAATCAACCAGCCATGTTGATTACATTTTCTCAACCAATCTGGATACACTTCACTTTCACAAACTGATACAACGGCGTCAACATTATTAGTCAACTTTGAATAGGCATCATCAATGTCACCGCTGGTAACAAACGGGCTCGTAGGTTGAATTAACACCAATGCTGATGGTAATATCTTTTCGGAATCGAGAATTGATTGGCACAGATGCAGAACAACATCTGCAATTAGTGAATTATCTTGGGCTAGGTCAGTTGGTCTGAGAAATGGAACTTCAGCACCATTTTCTGTAGCCTGTTGCGCAAAATCAACATCATCGGTAGAAACGATGATACGATTAATGGACGCGGCTTCTTTGGCACAGGTTATGCTCCTTGTAATTAGCCGGACACTGTTAACCATCTGCTCACATTTACGTTTTATTCCTTTTGAACCCGCTCTTGCTGGGATGATTGCTAATGTTGAATTTGAGAATGAAATATTCATTATTTAAGGTCTTTTCTGAAATCCGGTATAGAAATTGCGTGCAATGAAACGCTGAACATCAGAAAAACAGGCAGTAATAAGTTATCTATTTTGTTGAGGCAATATTATCAATTGCCGAATTTTGGTAAAAGCTAACTAAACTTTTTAAAATCAGGATCAAATTATGAGTACAAAAACTAAGGTTTTATTTGTTGATGATGAAAAAAAAATTCGTGAATTATTTAGTGAAGCATTTAGTGAAAAATATGATGTTTTTGTAGCGGCCAATGGTATCACGGCATTAAATCTGATAGTGAAAAACACTATTCGAATTATCTATACTGACCTGCAAATGCCAAAAATGGATGGTATTGAATTATGTAAAAAGATACGAGAACATGATATGATTTCAATAGTATGTGCAGTAACTGGCTACACAAAACTATTTGAACTGCAGGAATGTCGTGAAATAGGATTTGATGATTATTTTAAGAAGCCCGTTGATTTGCCTTTGCTTGCAGAGTCTTTAAAAGATTCCGAATTAAAGTTAATACGTTGGCTTAAAAAGTAGCGATAAATTAGCAATTTCTTTATCTATTTCGAAGTCTAATCAGGTAAATGCTTGACATTGTTCAGCAAGATATATTCACCCAGTTTCTATAGAAAGCATATATCCTATCCTATACAAGAAACTTCAAGATTTCTTCAATTTCGAAACATTTATAGGTCATTCACCATGTTGCGTTTTTGGTGTTCCGCAGACAAGTGGAGTAAGGTCTCTCACTAGCAGTCTGTCGGACTTTGGAAGAATCTACTGCGAAAACCGCATTCTTGGCGCATTTTTGTCCAAATTATCGTCGAATATCGCAATATATTCCTCAAATTTGGACAAAAATGCTCTCAATTTGACGATTTTCTCGCAACGATTTCCAAAGTCCGACAGACTGCTAGGAAACAGCATAAATTAATCAGACTAGCCTGATTAATTCATGCGATTCCTGCTGCGAGCACGTATCTTGTTTCATATAAATGAGTTGTAAATAACACGAAATCTCGTAATAGTTCACTATTACTTCGCCTTCGAAACCTTCATAACTCGTTTTTCTAAAGCAGTCTAAGCACTCTCGCGACAAAATCGCGTGAATTAACGAAGCTAGACCTCATCCCGAAAACATTTCTTCGTCTGGCCAGTTTCTGATTTACACTAAAAAAATATGCCCGTTTACCTCAACCACATATTATAACGGTAAAACCAAATCTATGCTGATGTGTAAATTTTAACGATTGTTTTGAATAAAACAAGTTTTCCAATTGGGAGACATGGATTATATGGTCAAGTATAATGTTTTGGTCCTTCACATCTTTGGTATTTTATAAAAGAAATACTATTGTTTAGTTGATATGACCACCAATTAAATTTAAGGATTAAACATTGTATAAAGCAGCATTGGACACGTCAGGACGCTATGCTTCATTTTCGCTGGAAGACAATAATACCAAAGAAATAATTTGCGAAAACCATTCTATTTCGATGGGAAAAGAATCGTCAAAACTAGTTTTCTGCATTGTTGAATTGTTATCACAGCATAGAATTAGCTTTGGTCAAATTAAAACATGGATTGTTGGTTTGGGACCAGGTAGTTATACCGGGCTGAGAATTGGTATTGCCTATACGAAAGGCGTATGTTTCGCAACCGGTGCATCTCTGAAGGGCTATCCAAGTAGTTTGGCAATGGCATTAGCTGTAGATAGTCAAGTAAACGATAGACTTGGTGTATTGCATGATGGTCGGCGAGAGACGTTAATTGTAAGTCCCTACTTAAACAAAAATAATATAGTAATACCTCAGTCTGATCCCAAAATCGTTGGGAGGAACGACATTTATAGGGAAGAAATAGATCAGTTTATTATATTAAAAGATGACTATGCTCTTTTAAAATCAATTAATCAAACACTGCCCATTGTTACAATTAATTATATTGACAGTACTAAATTATTTCTGATTGAAAAATTAAATCGTGAACGGAATAATTTGATTATTGAAGAAAGTTTGGAACCTATATATGTCAGACCACCCGTATTTGTGAAACCAAACAAGGTTTTTAATATCAAACCGAATCCAATAAGGGAACCATGAAATTACCGGACAAAATCAAATCTAAATTTGCCAAGCTGATTGGCGCTGACGTACCGGTTTTTTCATTTAGAGCATTAACCAATTTGGAGGGAAACTTAGGCGAAACATATGTCCTGAGTGACAAAGATTCAGTTTTGTTTTGCTCAGGGAATATTGGGGGGAACTATAAGTATTTTAAGTATAAGTTTGAAGAAATAACATTAGTCAGCTTAGAAACTGATAGACCGTTTGCGTATTTAGGTATACGTGTCGAAAATCTTGATTATCGACTAAAATTTCCAGCATACGATTTAGATCAATTAAATGAATTAATTAATAGCTTTAATAAAAATAAAGTTTCCAATGATAGACCGCAATCACTGGCCGAGCAAGATTTTGATGAGTCAAAATTGGATTTAACTCCGCTCGTGGGATTTTGCGCATTGCTCTATGCTGTAGCAAACATGGATGGGAAATCGTGCGAAAATGAATTAAAGAACCTAAGTCTAATAATAAATGATGACCATATATTGAAACGTGGATTTGATTATTGGAAAGGAACCGATAACATCCAAATTGTTGAGGAGCTGAAGTCCTTACTAACCTCGGATCAGAAGATTTGTTTATTAGCGAATATGCTTGAAGTTACAATGGTTGATGGTGTATTAAATGAAAATGAGAAGATGTTTCTGGAGAAAACACGATTAATTTTTAATATCAATACGACTAAATTTAACGCTATTTTTGATGCATTATATGCAAAAAACAATTTTACTAGTTTTTATAACAATTGAAAAAGAATGACAGTAACAGCCTATGCACATTTTAACTATAAATGGACCAAATTTAGATCTTCTGGGAAGTCGCGAGAAAGACATTTATGGAAAAGATAACCTGGAAAGCATTGAGAATCAATTACATAAAGTCGCTAGAGAATTAAAAATCTCAATTGATTGCAAACAAAGTAATCATGAAGGGGAGATTGTAGATTGGATTGGACAAGCTAAGGACAAAATAGATGGAATTATAATAAATCCAGCAGGTTATACTCATACAAGTGTTGCTATTCGAGACGCCATTTCAGCAGTAAACATACCCACCATTGAAGTTCACTTGAGTAATGTGCACGCTAGGGAAGAATTTCGGCGACATTCATTTATTGTCTCTGTATGCGTTGGCCAGATCTGTGGTTTTGGTGCGAGCAGCTATGAACTTGCATTGCGGGGACTCATATTACTTCTCAGCAAATAATTCCTAGATCATCAAACAAATTATACAAATAATTATTCATTAGAAGTACGCTTTCAACATCAAGATCATATTTAGTCTTAAACAGTGCCATTTCATTTGCAAACTCCTCAGATAAATCTTCAGAAGTAAGCTTTGGTGCATATAGTATGTCTTCCGGAATCGGATGCTGATCCCGCTCACTAATTGTTCGAATAATCTGTTCTGCGATTTCTGGAAATTGATAAAACATTTCTGATGCTGCAAGCAAATACAGTTTTAGATATAAATCGTCTTCAATAAACATGTCGATAACTGGTTTTAAAGATGATGTTTTATAAGAATTGTAAATTTCTTGTGCGCGATCAATCATTTTCAATTTTTTTAAATCCGACTGACATATTTTACCCTCACATTGGCGATCAGGTATGGAAAATATTAATCCATTTGGTGTCGAGAGGGTTAAATGATTCTCCCACCTTATTTCCTTTTGGCATAGAAACTCATCAATTGCAATTGCAATATGTTTGGCCATGTCAGGAGGAAACTTTTCGATAATAAAAAATTTTTCTAAGGAATAAATACGATAATTTTTTAAGACAAACGTTACTTCAAAGAATTCCTCTTCCAATGAGCGATCTAAATCTCGATGATGACCTCCCTGTAGTAAATTACGGGCAAATGCGGGCACGGAGTTACTTAAAATAGTTTGGCGTGCTGACTTTATCAGGTTGGTTGCAATAGCGGGCTTGTCTGAATTCAATATAGCTTCTTCATAGTAAATCTCCGCAATAATCTGTTGTGTTACAAAGGGAAGTTGACCACCAGTCATTTCGGAGCGGGTAAAGCTGTGAATCGCTAAGTTAAAAAGCTTAATTGCTTTTTCCATATCTTGTGAGAGTTGATAAAGAATTGCTGATCGAAACTGAGCTTTTGCCAAAATATGATAAGGTTTTTGGTAGGTAGATAAAACGGTTGAATCGATTCCATCATTTTCGCACTCAAAGGGCTGGATTTCCTTTTCTGCTTTTGCTAAATTTTTTTCCGCTTTTAAAACATAATCTCTCCATTTGATCGGTTGAATTCCGTTAAGTCGTTGAATTGCCCAATACACCCATCGCCTTACCTCGGGGTCATGCTCCGTTGGATCGGCTAGCGAGTCAATTAAATTCTTCAATCCAAGTTGGTTACCCATTCGCCCTAAACTTTTGGCAACCTCAGCCCGAATGCGATATTCATGATCGGGATTTTTCCCATAAAGTTTACCTGAAAATTGTTGTATTATGCGATTTTGCTCTTCAATTGAAAAATTTGCATGACCGATTAGAAAGGCCGCAAGCCGTCTTTTGGGCCTATCGAGTCTAGAGGGTAATTCAAGCATTTCTAATAATTGTTCCGGTGAATTTTCGTCTTGTATTCGCCTTCCCCAAAGGTCCCGAAACACAGAATTTTTCATGGCAAAAATGTAAGGAACACCTTCCCTGTCTCTAATACCTTTCAATATTGGCTTAAATCGGTTTTGCTGAATTTTTGAAAGTGAATTTAAGATTTTATCTGCGTCTGGAGATAAACAGCTATAGTTATCTTCCGCACATCCAAAAATTGAGTGAAATTGGCTGCAACAATTGGCGAATTTTTGTGAAAACAGATTATTTCGTTCCTGAGTTAAATTAATGAAATCACAATTATTTTGGTGTGAAAATCGATTCATTAACGTCCACATTTCCGACAAGGTATAACCAATGATACCACTGACAATATGTTCTTTTACGTTATATTCAGGTGTGCGCTCAAATCCATGGATTATCATCAATCTTAAAGCATAAGACCAACCGATATTAACAACGGTATACGGTATAAATAGTATTCCCTTTTTGATTAAATACTCGTTTGCTTTAGG
This sequence comes from Verrucomicrobiota bacterium, assembly GCA_021772675.1. Lineage (GTDB taxonomy): Bacteria > Verrucomicrobiota > Lentisphaeria > JABSQK01 > JAJFLO01 > JAJFLO01. The sequence continues at coordinate 28,842 of JAJFLO010000169.1, forward strand.
CGAGGCTGCATATGGTGATGCTTCAACCACAACTTTGCCGCCAAACGCCTTTGCATCTTTGACCTTAAAATCATAATGACCTGAAGTTAACACGAGTATATCTGCGTTATTTAGACAGGCTGTCGCATCCAATCCTTTTGAATTAAGTTCAGTGCAATTAAAAAGTTTTCCCGCACCTTTTAATACCCTTTTCTCTTTCTTTGCTTCCTTTGCATTAACATACCGGACTAAATTGTGTGGCAATTCTTCATTATTTTTTGCAAGAAGAGTATCATTTTTATCCATGATGCCAGTTATTTTTATAGCGAAATCAACGGCGTATTCATGAATGATTAAACTCGTAACGGCGTGATCTTCCAGTCCGTAATTTTTACCCCCTTTAACAAATATTCTAAACACTTTTGCACTTCGGGAGTCGTTATTCTGAGGTATAGAAAAATACTTTTCCCTAATATACTTATCTTTGATGAGGTAAATGATTGCGACAACGGGTGAATAACCAGGAGTTTTCCACTTTTCAATCGGTATTCCCCACAGATTTTCAGTATTGCCAATCGCGAATAATCTAAATTTTTGTCCAAGAAGCTCCAGTAACCTATCAAGATCCCTATCCTTAAGAATTTGTTGTAGATTCCGAAATTTTGTTATGTTAATATGTTTTTGTGAAAATAATTCATTCAATACTTTTTTGTATGCACAGTCTGTGATTATATTAATTGATCGGTTTGAAATTCCTTTACCGATTGCGGCAATATATTTTTGTCCAAGAATGTCAGCATTTATTAATGCCGTTGTCCAAGATTTTAAAACCTCTTTTTTGCTAACCTTTGGCTTTGTAATTATTACTGCATATGCGCCATCAAGGAAACCAATTGATTTATGGCATCGTTCAGCTATTTCACTATTTAATGGAACGTAGGAAAAATATTGCCAACGCTGAGTTTGATATTGCCTGATGTTTTTTACAGTAAGATAATCTAATGCGCCGACGGATGAAATAAGTTTCTCATCATTTACGCTGCTGTGTATTCCTAGAAGTGACTCAAAATATTCTGAATGAATATAGATTAATCTCCAGGGCTCAGATGAGGTTTTTCGGTCAATTGGAAGATGGACGTCAAAAGAATCGGGAATTATAGATAGGGTCCAAATATCAGTGCGTCTTGATTTGGAGTGAAGAAATGTATCAGTGGTTGAATGTCGATAGACCTTATCAATACAACCATTTAATGATTGAATGGTTGGCCGACAATTTTCAGGATAAATATGTAAAAGTGAATCTACGACAGATCGGGCAGAAGGCAAACTTTGGACTAAATCTTCGATATCTTTAAAATTTTGAAGAATTGAATCAGCTAATTCATCATAAAACGCAAATGACTTCATTATGAAATTTTATTTTAATGCTACTCGTTGCTTTAATCATCTGGGCGATTAAAATTTTCAGTAGTCCTGTTCACTGATAGGAAAAATGCCTTGAGCGAAGTTTATGATTGAAAACTTGGTGTCTCGTCACTTGGCGTGAAGTTGAATTTTGTCTTACACAATTTTAAAATATCTAACTTAATAGTTATGTACTAACTATAAACATAATCTATTAAAATTGTAGTTAAATAATATTGCACACTCGCATGTAATATAGTTCTACCAGGACTCCAGATTCATATGATGTTTAAGGAAGTTGTGCCATTTCTCATTGATTAAATTGGATCAATCCCCAGCCAATCAGCTCCCATATAGGCGTAATTGGCTCTAGACTGAACTGAAGATTGCATCACGAATAAAGACGACATTATACATCCGACCTAGTCATGGCAACTAACCTGGATTATTCATAAACTTTCTATTACGAATCGTCATATCACATAATATCAACGAGTTATAAAGTTCTTCAGGTTCGAAATAGTTTCCACCCCGGCGGATTTTCAACATTATTCTCTACGAGCTGGAAGCCTGCACGCAAATAATATTCATAACTCATTGATATTACGCAGTCTGATGACTCTCATTACAAAACTTTATGAATAATCCAGACTAATTCAATTATAGATATTGATAATGGATTGGTAGAGATAAATAAACTGGGTGATACACGCTTAAAGTATAACGTTATACTTTATGTTGTAAACCCCCATATTCAATTGATGGATTAGTAACGCATTCAAAACGGGTTAATGTAGCTGCCGTCGAAAATTGCTCAAAAAAGAAATATTTGCGGTTGCAATTACAGCAGGAATATTTCTTGTTAGAAGGCATCAATTTTAACCAAAAATTACGAATTACGCGTTCGTAAGACACTTTTTTACATGATGGACAATCTTTCCAAATTGTTTTTTCATAAGTATCTTAAGGGCTGTCAGTATTTAATATAATGATAGGAAGTATGCAGGAACTAGTTATGAAGCAATGAATATCCAGCCGTTACATGATATGGTTCAAATCACAAAAAATTAAATAGTGGATTTCGACAAACTTGGCATGTGTATAAAACGGATTCTAATCTAGAATAGGATTCATCAAAGGTAAAAAACGATGAGTAAGAATCAATTAAAAAAAGAGACCCCGGCGGAAATTATCCTTCGCCCATTTCAGGAATTTGCAAAAGTTGAGGCTTGTGGGGGAATAGTTTTATTTATTTTTACCATTGGAGCTTTGTTTTGGGCAAATTCAAAATGGTCCCATAGCTATCATCATTTATGGGAAGAGATTTTTTCAATCGGGATTGGACATTTTATCCTGAGTAAAAGTTTGCACCATTGGATAAATGATGGCCTTATGACCATTTTCTTTTTGATCGTTGGTCTCGAAATCAAGCGCGAAATTATGGTAGGAGAATTGGCTTCATTTAAAAAAGCAATTCTTCCTATCGCAGCCGCGATCGGCGGAATGGTTGTTCCTGCTGCAATTTATTTCGCATTTAACACAACTGGAGCCAGGCAGTCGGGCTGGGGTATTCCAATGGCAACCGATATAGCATTTGCTCTTGGTGTATTGACTCTTTTGGGAAAACGAATTCCTTCTGGATTAAAAGTCTTTCTGCTAGCTTTGGCAATCGTTGATGATTTGGGAGCCGTTTTCGTCATCGCAATTTTTTACACATCAGAAATATCGTGGAATGCATTAGGCACTGGAATGGGAATTTTTGCAGTGTTGGTAATTATACATCAGTTACATGTTCGCAATCCGATTTGTTACTATTTTTTGGGATTTCTTTTATGGCTGGCGTTTTTAAAATCAGGACTTCATGCAACTATATCAGGTGTATTACTGGCATTAACGATACCGACACGAACTCGAATTAAACGCGAAGATTTTCTCTGGGGAACGTCATATTGGCTCAATATTTTTGAAAGTGCCAGCAAAGAGAATGACTGCGTGTTAGCAAATGAAAATCAACAGGAAGCCATTCATGCACTGGAACACTTCTGCGAAAAAGCAAATTCACCGGCATTGAAAGTAGAACACTGCCTGCATCCGTGGGTAACCTACGCGATAATGCCAATTTTTGCTTTCGCCAATGCAGGAGTACACATTGAGGGCGATATAACGAAGTCTGTTCTGTCATCGGTAAGTTTAGGAATTATTTTTGGGTTAGCGCTAGGTAAACCCATTGGTATCACATTATTTTCCTGGATTGCCATTAAGTGTAAACTCGCAGATTTGCCAGAGGGAGTGTCCTGGTTGCAGCTAGTCGGAGGTGGGTGCCTTGCTGGTATTGGATTCACTATGTCAATTTTTGTTGCCAATCTTGCATTTGGTGAAGGTCAACTATTGATCATTGCTAAAATTGGTATATTGACCGCGTCTGCACTGGCTGGTATCTTGGGCACGGCTATCTTGCTACTTTCAAGTCCCAAAAATGCAAAGTGACTATGCCTGTTGCTAAACGAAGTGAGTTCAATGGAGAGGCGTGGCGAGTTTCATCGAAATTAACTACCGGTACTTTCGTAATGGTGTGTACCTAAATTCCAAATAATCATTCCCACGGTCATTGAACCCAAAGCCACAATAGGTATTAACACTACGTAGTTGCGAAATTCAGTACTATTCAAGAAATATGTAGACGGGAAAAAAGCGACGAAAGCAAACGGAATAATCCACATTAAAATATATTGAAGGAGCCGGTTATAAATTGTCACCGGATATTTACCAAACGTTATCATATTAAACAATGGTGCCATCAGTCCAACTCGATCCGGCCACCAGAAACTAAACGCTGCCACGGCAGTAAATACACCGCCGTAAATGAACATGCCACACACAATCATTAATAAGAAAATTATAAGTCTCAATATCGTCCATTCGAGCTGTAGCTCTCCAGATGCATAACAAATAATGGCACCCCCAACGAACATGCCAATCAAACTTTCGATATCTACTTTCTCCATTAAAACTTGAAACAAACTATTTAATGGACGTAACAGAATTCGATCAAAATTTCCCTCGATTATGTATAAGCTTCCGACATTATATAGATTTGGGAAAAAAGCAAAAAACAGGTTTAACGGGAAGATGGAGAATCCATAAATAAACAAAATTTGTTCCTTGGTCCAGAAATTTATTGTTATGCTCTGTTTTGCAAATAGAACATCAATGAACACAAGAGTTATTAATTGAAACAATAGTCCGGTTACTAATCCTAATATTAAGTCTGCCTTATATTCCATTCTTGTTTTCATAAATTGGGCAAGATAGGCAAAGGCTAAATCAAGGTGAAGAAAAAATCGACGAATCATAATTACCCTCCCTGAATCAAAATTTGTCGCTGGCATAATTTCCATACCAATCGACCAATAAAACCAATGATAATTACCCACAAAAACTGTAATATCAAAGCAAGGACCAATTCGCTCCCCACCAAGCTACCCAAATAAATTTTTAATGGCAGATAGGCAATTGCCTGAAATGGCAAGAACGCACTTATTTTTTGAAACCAAAGAGGAAACCAATCCAATGGTATTAAAAGCCCAGACAGCAATTCAATAATCATATTTTTTGAATATAAAATCCCGCTAATTGACAGAAAAAAAATTGATAGTAATCCGATGATATAATTGATACCCAAATAGATGAGAACACTAAAGAAAGTACTCAATATGAAAAAAAGCATATGCCAGGGACTAGCAGGTGCTGAGATAGAAAACAGGCAGGATGTAACAACAATGATAGGCGGTGTAAATAAAACAATTCGAAATAGGCTCTGTCCTAGCCCTCGTGCAAAATACATGAGTTGAAAATCAATGGGCTTAATCAGGTCCATTGCTACGTGGCCCGACTTTACTTCTTCGGTTAACTCTCGATCAATGTAGTTAAGATAAAAACTTTTGGATATCCAGCCAATTGAAACATAAGTAACCATTTGCTGTAGATCATAGCCGTTTATTGTACTTGATTGATGGTAAAGTGCTTTGTATAAAAAATAATAGACAGATACATGAATGATATACGTAATTATCCCAATAAGATAGCTAATCCGGTATGCCAACATCTTATGAAACGAAATACGCATGTATTCATTATATTTTACGAATCCATCAATGATCGTATAAGGGAAGGGGCGTGTTGGCATTTAACTCTTTCGTTCTGAATAAATTCGACCGACTATTTCCTCTATTGAGGGCTCTTCTATAGCGATATCATTAACTTCTATTTCTTTTATAACATTCTCTATAATTTTCGCCGGGTTTAGGGACTCATTACTAAAATTTATCTTGAGTCTTAATTGGTCCAATTTCTCAAGTTTTACATCGCTATTAAAGTTCAATTTTTCCTTTAAGTTATCGAAATCAAAGTTTTCCAATAGTTGAAACGTTATACTTCGATCAAGGGTATAGCGATTACGTAAACCGTCAATGTCTCCATCATACAATATCTTCCCGTGGTCAATCGTGATCAATCGTTTACATAAAGCTTCTATTTCTTTTAGATCATGTGTGGTTAAAATAATGGTGATGCCAAGTTCCCTATTTATCTTCTCAAGAAACTGCCTTATGCTAAGCTTGCCTATAATATCAAGTCCGATAGTTGGTTCATCAAGAAACAAGACACTTGGGTTGTGTAACAAACTTGCAACCAAATCACATCGCATTCTTTGTCCAAGAGACAATTTCCTAACAGGAATGTTTAATATCGGGTCTAAGTCAAGAAGATCCTTAAATTTGGAAAGTCGATCATCATAGATATCTTTTGGAATCTGGTAAATTTTTCGGAGAAGCTTAAATGATTCAATGACTGGTATATCCCACCATAACTGAGTTCGTTGTCCAAAGACGACCCCAATTTGTTTAGTATAATCATAACGTTGTTTATAGGGAATAAGATTGTTTACAACCAGGCGACCTGACGTTGGAATAAGTATACCAGTCAACATTTTAATTGTTGTACTTTTACCGGCGCCATTGGGACCGATATATCCCACCAATTCCCCTGAATTTATTGAAAATGAAATATCATCAACTGCGCGAATTTCATCGTGTTCACGATAAAACAGATTGATCAGTGCGCCTTTTAATCCTTCTTTCCGCTTAAAGTTTTTGTAAACTTTGTTAAGATTTTCTACTTCAATAAGGGCCATGAAATATTCTTTTTGGGGTCAGTGTGCAATGCAATTTGAAATTTGTGATCTTTTTGAAAGGTAAGTTAAAGTTCCGAACACGTTAACTCGTATAAGTGATCTGAGGTGGCAAAGAGCAGATTATTTATCCCTTTAAGTAAGTTAGGGTTTGAGTGCAGAAAACCGGAACATCTTTTTTCGTTTCGTAAAAGTTAAAAAACGAAAGATTCATCTTGTAGTCGATTTTTCAGTTCATCAAGAACACGTCTTTCATCCTCCCGATCTTTGGCTATGAATGTGGCGCTAAATCGGATGTATGGACCCGCATCGTCCCAGGGCACGGTGCTGATCAACTTTTCCTTAATCAACCATTGACTAAATGCTTCGCCTGAATCAAATCTAATGCCGTTACTCGTTCCTATGGGTATTTTAACATATAGAAAAAAAGAACCTTCTGGTTCTTTGGTGTTAAATCCGATTTCGTTAAGAATACGGGTTAATGTCGTTAGTCTTCGGTTATATTTTTCACATATTTTTGGCGTTATTTCAGCATGATTTTCCAATGCTTTAATGGCGGCTTTCTGGATGGCCGCAAATTGACCACTGTCAGCATTATCTTTTACATGGGCAAAGGCATTGACAGCAAGAGCGTTACCGCAAACCCAACCCAATCGCCAACCCGTCATGTTGAATCCCTTACTCATACTATGAAGTTCTATTGCAGTATCCATTGCACCGGGAATCGAAAAAATACTCAATGGTTTTCCCTTAAAATTCAACGCAGCATAGGGGGCATCAGAAACTATCAATATTTCGTTTTCTAATGCGAACTCTACCGCTTTTTTGTAAAATGCCTCCGTTGCAGCAGTACCGGTTGGATTATTTGGATAATTTAAATAAAGCAATTTTGCTTTCTTTGCCTGGTCGGTTGAAAGATTCCCGAAGTCCGGGAAAAAATTATTTTTCTCTGTTAGTTGTAAATTAACAACGTCTCCGCCCAAATATTTGGTCCAGGTCCCCATTACTGGATAACCTGGAATTGTCATGATGGATAAATCACCGGGATTAATAAAACAAGTCGGAATTAAAGTTAGTGCAGATTTACTACCGATAGAATGGCAAATGTGCTTTTGTGCATCCAAATCTACATTGTATAAATCTTTCATATATAGCTTAATTGCATTCCTAAATTCATCGATACCATTGTCAGCATAGATACGATTTTCCCACTTCGCAGCTTCTTCTGCCAATGAGGTAACAACCTCTGGAAATGCCATGTCATCTGGTTCTCCAACCCCTACATCGATAAGTTCAGTGTTTGGATGGTTATTCATGGCTTCTCGTTTTGCTCGTTTTATTTTTTCAAATTTATAAACGGTAGTGTCTTTACCAAATTGGTTACCGCCAAGGCGATCTGAAAAGTTCTCTTGCAAAAAACTGTTATTCATGGTTTAGTCCCATTCGTTATTTTAATAAATACCGCAGTTTGTCTTAAAGATAGAATTGTAATTGATTTTTATTTAATAAATCACTACCTTAATCATCAACGGAATGTTTTCTACTGAATTGACCATAAAAATAATGAATTATTGATGTTGGAATTATTGCTTAAAAAACCATTTTTGCATCGTTTTAAGCTGATAGAATTTGTTGTTGGAATAACAATAGTTATCACAGCATTCAGTCTTGTTATTCCCCTGTTGTACAATGGAATACAAGAGGCAAAACAAGCCAAGTGTTCATCCAATTTAAAATCTATTCGGACTTGGATGCTTGTTTATTGTGAGTCAACAGGTGGGGATCTCCCTGCTTATGAGGATGGCTGGGTTCAACAAGTTGGATCCATGGCAATATCTGTAAATCAAAAAAACAAACCAAAAGAAGAGTTTTCCTGCCCCAGCCAATCATTTAAATCTCTTAAAAAGGATATTAGTCCCGGTGATTATTGGCGAGGGACACATTACGGCATTAACCAGCATATCGCATCAAAATTAAAGGATAAATATAACGAATATTACCCAGAATGGTCTCAAGCAAATGTATTTAAGGTGGCTGATCCTGGCATTAAAGTATTGTTTGCTGATGCTTCTGGCAGCAATTATTTTGGGTTAGACGACCTTGATCCAACTATTGCTGGTATAAGTAAAGAAGGTAGTACATATGCTGAAGCATTGCCTCCAAACCCTGCTATACCATTGCCCTACTTGCGTCATCAAAATGGAACCGGGAACTTTATTTTCATCGATGGTCATGTGGAATTGAAAAAAAGTTTTCCAAGTTTTATGTATGGTCCTGGAACAAGTGGTTATTATTTCTGGAATGGTGAACATCAATTCAATAAACCTGAAATAAAGACCGAGAGTCACTAACTCAAATTTCTTTTGCACTAGCCTGATTAATTCATCCGGCTTCTACTGCGTGCGCATATCTCATTTCATATAAGCGAATTATGAAGAACCCAAAGACTTGAAATAGTTCACTATTCCTTCACTTTCGGAACCTACATAACTCATTGATCTAAAGCAAGCTAAGCACTCTCATAACGAAGCCGCATGAATTAATCAGGCTAAAGGCCGGAATACAATTATATTATTTCAACTTATCAGTTGTTTGCGACCTCATTTTTTCAGGAAAAATTTCACCTGCATATACTCAGCGGTAAATTGGCGGGTTAAATTTATTTTTGTTAGTCACGGATATTGTTAGCAGGGTTTACCTATTCATCGGTGAGGGAGATTGGCCAGTAAACTATAGTGAAAAAATTATTCGATTTTGAACCTACTGTCTAAAAAAAATAATTGATGAATCTGAGATTTTGGAGTGTAGCCGTTTACTGTTTGCTGTTAGATATATTATTACTTTCGGCAACAACTTCAAACATATTGGGAAATTCTGCTGCGTATTGATCTACATTTTTAGAATTGATCAGTAAAAATCGTTTTTTGAATATTTCATTGTTGTCGTCAGGAAGTTTCTCTTTAAAGTTAGGTTTATATCGATTGTTGTAAGTAATAACTTCAGAAATTAAGCCTTTTTTCAGATATGGTTTCAATTTAAATAAGCTTTCTGGAAACATAACAATAAACTTGGGCCTTTCCTTGGGCTTCATTTTGAAAAACTTAACTTTTTCAAAATTATCAGGCAAGCCGATTAGGGATAGTATTACATCAGTCTCTGGATGAAGTCTTAACATTAACTCAACACTATTGGGATTGAATTCAATGTCACTGGAATTGCCTTGGTCATTGCCAAGAATACTTGACAATGGAGGTCGAGGGGATTCCTTCGAAAGGCTTTTATATTTTCCATCAAATCCCGAATTTACTGCTGCCATTATGCCTTCATGTGTGGAAATTGTCGATGCCGCCTCAGGTTTCGAAATAAGGAGGATGTGTGATGCAGGATAGTTTTTTACTATGTAGCTACAGGTAGATTCAATGGCGACGCGTAAAAACTGCTGATCTTTTGAGGCGATCTCCTGTCTCACTTTTCCAGGTGTATTAATTACAATTATAACTTGAATGAAGGCTAAAAGCATTGTTATTAATGCCATCAATGCTGCCAATGGTCTTCCCCAAGTAACCCCGCCATTTTTAAACTTTTGATTTCCCCAAAGCATACAGCCAGTTGTTAAGATCATTAAAATATATATAAGCAATGTTCACCCCATTGTTATTTTAGTTTAATTTACTTTTTTGCACTCTTTGCGACAAAGGTACAGACACCCAGACTGCCAAATATTTTGACAAGAATCCACATTGTATCATTAGATGAAAATGGTTTTTCCTTTGCCTCATCACCACTGGTTGCCAAGAAATTAAGAAAGCCATCCACAACTAAATCCACACCAAACCAAAAAACAACACCTAAGAGAAGTGCCGATCCGAGGATAAGTAAATTATTATTGGACCATTCACTTAGTTTTTTGATGGGAGAACGTTCGTACGCAGGGCCAATTTTTCTTCTTTTAAGCATAATTTTCTAATCCCAATATATTATACCTTAGTCATCAAGGGCAAGTGATACATCACCTGCAAGAAATTTTGATTTTTTACCGGAAGTTAATTGTATCAAGATACCTCCATCATAAGCTAAATCAACAACGGTACCTGCAACTTTTTCATTACTATTCGTAAATATATTCACTTTTTTCCCAATTATAGGACTTGCAGATTTCCACAATTTATAGACTCGATCAGCTCCACTACTTTCAATTTCGTGAAATATTTCATCCAATTGATCGATCACCTGTTGTAGAAAATGATTAACACTTATTTCTTTTTTTAAAATACCCCCCAGAGATATTGCAGGTTTATCTATTTGATTCAAATCATTTTGCTGCATATTCAGATTGACTCCAACTCCTATAATGATTGCTTGAGTTCCAGTTTGTAAACTGTGACATTCGCTCAGGATACCTGCCATCTTAAACTGGTTTACATAAATATCGTTTGGCCACTTAATCCAGACATCGCTAATATCAAAATCTATAATTGAAGAATAAACTGCTAAGGATACTGCTTGTGAAATAAACATGATAAGTTGGCTTGTTGGATGAACGTGAATAATAATGGACGCATAAAGGTTATTTCCTTTGGGAGAATGCCAGCATCTTCCATTTCTGCCACGTCCTGCAGTTTGGCTTTCAGCAACTACAACCGTACCGGACGGCAAAGACTGAATATTGCGAACACAATACAAATTTGTAGAGTCTATCGTTTTGAGTGAAATTAAGTTATGGCCTAGCCGCGAGTCCAAAGATTTGACCTTTAACAGTTTTCCAGGATATAATCAAAATCGACATGTTTATCAAATAGGTGTTGTGATAGTTTTATTTTTTCAGAATCTGTGACCTTAATTTTCACCTTTAAGTCATGCACAATTGATGCGGTAGAGAAGGTATCATACTTCGTGAAAATTACTGGGATTTTGCTTTTTTTCAACACCCTGCTGACGACCTTTCCAGGTTTTACGTTTCCCGTAACGACGATACCCGAAACTTGATTAACTGTGCTGGTTTCTGAAAGATTCCAGCTTAATGCTGCGAGAATGAGATCTTCTCTGTCTCCTGGGGTTATCACCAAAGTTTGCCGTTTGATATGCTTTAGTATATTTGACACTGACATTGCTCCGACAATGATATTTTCAACAGGATTGCGACTATAATTCTTGCCTGTTATGTAGGTACCGTTGAGCACCTCTCTAATTTGTTCCAAGTTAGGATTTTTCAATTGATCCTGAAATGGGATTACACCCAAAAGCTTAATTCCCTTATTATCCAAACTTTTCTCAACGAAATATCTAATTTTGTCATATTTTTCGACAAATACTTTATTTACGATGACCCCTAACAATTCAACATTTAGTGAATCAAACAAACATTTATTCAAAATCAGAGAATCAATTGCTTTACCAATGCCTCCGTCAGTAACAATGATAACCTTACTTTGCAGAGATTTTGCTACCAGAGCATTCGATATATCAAATACCGATCCAACGCCAGCATGTCCGGTGCCTTCAATTAAAACGAAATCTCGGTCGTTTTGAACAACTTCATAAGACTCAAATATTTGTTTCAACAGATTTTCATGCCGTTCGTTATCAATATATTCCTGTGTAAAACCCAATGGTACAGCTATAGGGTTCATGTGTTTTAATGGGCATTTTGTGTTATATATTCTTTGAATTAAGTAAGAGTCTTCATCAATTTTTATATCACCAACTCTCAAATAGCGTTGGCCTACTGGTTTTATAAAACCTGAATTTAATCCGGTTTTGATTAGCTTATCATATAGACCAAGACAGGTTGTTGTTTTACCAACATTTTGGCCCGTTGCAGCAACAAAAATATTTTTGGTTTTTTTCATATTATTTTATTAATGTCGATTAAATGTTCTTGTTTTCCCTCCGGGTATAAATCGGATGCTTACAATTCTGTGATTTGTTGCTCTTTGAATTAATTTCTGAATCTCTGACTTAAAATTACGTTCCAAATTAAAGCGCCATGCAGCATCGTAAACCTCAATATATAAAATTTTATGATAAATTTTTCGAGGAGACGAAACGTGATTAATTTCGGGGCTTACTAATTTTGGCCATTCATCTAATATTTTCCTTAGAAGAGCTCGATCGTCTTTATCTAAATCTCCAAGTACATCGTCGAGAACCGTTGCTAGTTTTTTTTCTCTTATCTGGTATGATTCTATTTCCAATGAACCCATTTCCTGACCATACCAGTCTCGAAAAGCTTGTTCATAGGAATATCTATATCTTGTGTTTTTTCTCATGATTCATTTTTTTATTGGATCGTTTAGGGTTATTCTAAACAAAATTATTCATCAGGCTCATTTTTCAAGAATCTAAAGACAACAAACCTCTTTTAATTTGGTATACACATTAATGAAACTTAGTCATTTTAACACATTCGTAGGACTAAACCTGAAACCTCGATTATTCCGTTTTATAAATTTATTATGAAAGATGGAACTCTTTCTTACAATTTGAATTCTATTAAAAAGAAAATCAGGAAATATGCTGTTGAATGCAGAAGAGATCCTGATGAAATCCAACTTGTTGCAGTCAGTAAAAATCATACCGTTGAAGCTATAAATCAAGCAATGGAGTCGGGACAATATTCGTTTGGAGAGAATCGGGTACAGGAGTTGCTTGAAAAAGCGGGGAAGATTTCTCAAAACATCGAGTGGCACATGATCGGGCATTTACAAACCAATAAAGTAAAGGTCGCCGTCAAACATTGTAAATTAATTCATTCTGTTGATTCTTTGAAATTACTCAGAAAAATTAATGAAACAGCACACTCCCTGAATAAAGTTCAATCCATATTAATTCAAACAAACATATCCGGGGAATCAACAAAATATGGCTTTACACAAGATGAACTGATTGACAATATCCCTGAAATTTTAAATTTGCCCCACATAAACTGGATTGGTTTAATGACGATGGCACCACACTCGGCTTCAATAAATGATATTCGCCATGTTTTTCGTTCGTTGCGGCTACTTCGCGACAAAATTTCGGATAGCTATTATATACCGCTTCCAGAATTATCTATGGGAATGACAAATGATTTTAAGATTGCAATTGAGGAAGGGTCGACAATTGTAAGAATTGGTTCCGCAATATTTGGAATTCGTGGTTAAATTCAACCTGGATCTGTAAGATAGTGTTAGGTCAAGTGTGTAATGCTTTGGTGCAGAAAATGTTGAGGAAGAACACAGGCATACCTATAGGTATATCGAGTGTTTATGCAATTTTTTTATGCCCAAATGTTTACATCGATTCCATAACACTATCTTACGGATTCAGGTTGAAGATAATGATCCCTTAACTGATACTCTCCAAAAAAATAATATCGAAAGTTCGTTTGAGTGCTTATTAAAGTATTATTAGATTCTGCTTAAATTTATTAAAATTAATAATTACAAGGTTAATTTATGTCTCAATTTTTAGAACTGCTCCTCAAAGGAGGCCCTATTACCTGGATTATATTCGGACTCGGATTGGTCTCTCTCGTGATGATTATCGAACGTGCATTGTATTTTCATAGGGTACAAATCAATGTTCCTGAATTTATGAAAGGGGTAATTAATGTATTAAAACGGAATAACATCATTGAAGCAATCTCGATTTGTGATGATACACCAGGACCGGTTGCACAGATTCTCAAAGCCGCGATTTTACGGAGCAATAAAGGAAAGAAAGGCATGAGACAGGCTGTTGAGGAGGCTGGTCTTGCGGAGATCCCCCGGTTGGAAAAAAGTCTTCGTGCCTTAGCTGGCATCGCCTATGTGGCTCCGTTGCTTGGTCTTTTGGGTACCGTGATTGGAATGATTACATTGTTCCAAAGTATGGAACAATCTGGCAGTTTCGTTGACACAAAAACATTGGCTGCAGGAATTTGGCAGGCATTGTTAAGTACAGCGGCAGGACTCACTGTTGCGATACCATGCCACGGGTTTTACAATTTTTTTGTAAGCCGAATCGATCATTTTATATTGGAAATGGAAAAAGCATCCTCAGAATTAACGTATTTTCTAAATGAAAACCAACCTCAACTTGAATCCGCTGACAACGATGCAGTCAAAACTCAGTAAATTCAGGCGCGAGACGTCTTTATTCAAAACAAATTTGCAGGTTGTAACAGGTGCTAATTTAGCACTTACACCTTTGGTTGATGTTATTTTCCTGTTGTTAATATTTTTCATGATGAGCAGTTCGCTGGTTTTTCAACCGGGTATTACGGTAAACCTGCCTGAAACCAGGCAAGAATTTAAAAGTGTTGCCGATAAATTAATTATATCGCTGACTAAACAAAATTTGTTATTTTTCAATGATCAAAGATTAGAAGACTGGCATCATTTAGAACAGCGATTGGCAAACGTCGCTTACAACTTGAATTCAAACCAGCGACGGGGTTCAGAAGTTGATGTTAGTCGATCCCCTATTATTATTCTAAAAGCTGACAAAGATGTTCCCTACAATGATATCGTCAAAATCATGTCCATAACACGACGTTACGGATTGAATGTATTTCTGGTGACTAAAACCGAAAAAATATAGAAGTGATTTATGACAGCCATCGAAAATCCAAATCAGGAAATAATAAATATTGATTACATCATCGCCGTCGGAATTTCTGTGATGATATTGGTAATATTTATCTCATTATTCAATATTGATTTTGGTGTTAAGTCAGTAAATGGTGCCATAAATAATCCTCTGTCAGAAATAACAATGCTTCCAATAGAAAAAAACCCACGATACAACTGGCAGAAAAGTTTAATTACCACCATCGAACTGTTGGATCCCACTATAATGTCTCTCCCGAGCACAGATTTTGGATTTAGCCAAGTAAGAAATTTCGAATTTGCAAAAAAAGTAGAATCAGTTTCACCTGTAGAATTTAAAATTAATTTAACAACCGGTAATACGGATATGGCAGTGTACATCGATAAATCACCGAAACAGCTGCATTCAGTTTTATCGAGTAGCTATTCTCAGCAATCAATCGGTATTGACGTCGTAGAAAAAGAAATGCCAAAGATCGAGAGTCAAATTTATTGGACCAATAGAGATGGCAGTATTATTTCTTCATTGACCCAATCGTTCCCCGAGGTCAAGAAAATACTCAACGAAACAAGTAAAATTAGTGGTCCTACAGTAATACTTGTTGCCCATGAAAAAACAATAATAAGAACACAGATATTAAAATCCTGTGGTAATTTTAAGTTTGATCAGATAGCATTACGCCACATCAATAGCAATAAGATCAAATTTCAATCTCAAGGTAATCCTAATAACATTCAATTGAAGTCAATGGAACAGTTGCGATTGTCTGCACACTGGCGCTTTCTGCCTGAAGCGGATTTCTCAGAAACAATAAAATTGGAAGAATCGATTAATGTTCAAGATTGGTATTGATTATTTTTTTATAATCACAAATGCATTTGTTGTTGGAGCGTTTATTGTCTTTTGGTTGCGACAGCTATGGCGGGAGTCTGCTTATGAATGGAACATTTCACAGGAGCAACTATGTAATTGTAAGAATTGTCATCTGACCTTTATTTCAAAACGAATCGAAACAATTGTTGAATGTCCATCTTGCAATGAAGAATTTCGGATTAGACTAAAAAAATCACATAAAAGGATTCGATATTAAATGGATGTACCCGAAAAAAGCATTGTCATTCTAGATTTTGGTTCTCAATATACTCAACTCATAGCTCGATGCATTCGAGAATTAAATGTCTACAGTATTATCGTTCGATTTAACACAAGCGCTGAAATACTAAAGTCACTTAATCCTTCAGGAATTATTTTTAGTGGAGGCCCTGCAAGTGTTTATGGCGAAACTGCACCAACGATTGATCACGAAATTCTCAACCTGAATATTCCGATTTTAGGAATATGTTATGGTCTCCAGCTCATTGTCCACATCCTTGGTGGAAATGTAGATTCATCAAGTAATAGAGAATTTGGTCATGCAGAACTAAGTATTAATGAGACCTCACCATTATTGCATAAATTGGGTGAAAAACAAAATGTCTGGATGAGTCATTCCGATAAGGTCCTGTCAATCCCTCCTGAATTCGAGTCAATTGCTGAAACTGAAAATACCAAGCATGCGGCCATCGCGAACAACGATAAGAAAATATATGGAATTCAATTTCACCCTGAGGTTGCCCATACGCCCTGTGGTATGGATTTGCTACATAACTTTGTATTTTCAGTATGCAAATGCATTGAAAATTGGTCTATGAGTTCATTTATAGAAACCACAGTAGTTAACATTCAATCAAAAGTAAAAAACGATAAGGTTATACTTGGATTAAGTGGTGGTGTTGATTCCTCAGTAACCGCTCTATTATTGCAAAAAGCAATCGGTGAAAATTTGATCTGTGTTTTCGTAAATAATGGTCTGCTGCGTTCTGGAGAACCAGAATATATCAAAGATGTATTTGGTAACCGATTTTTACTCAATCTTCATATTGAAGATGCCACAGATCGCTTTTTGGAAAAATTAAAAGGTGTTACAGAACCTGAATCAAAACGTAAAATTATTGGTCACAAATTTATTGAGGTATTTGATGAAGTCGCAGGACAATACAATAACGTCCGATATTTAGCACAGGGTACAACCTATCCGGATGTAATCGAAAGTGTTTCAATCAATGATAATCCAAGTGCGGTTATCAAAAGTCATCACAATGTAGGTGGATTGCCCGAGGAAATGGAATTGGATTTGATCGAGCCATTACGAACATTATTCAAAGACGAAGTCAGGGAAGTTGGTCGCCAGCTCGGGTTGCCAAAAGAACTGAATTTGCGTCAACCTTTTCCTGGCCCAGGCTTGGCAGTGAGAATAATTGGTGAAGTGGAAAAAGAAGGATTGGACGTTCTGCGGAAGGCAGATAAAGTTGTTCATGATGAAATGATTAAGGCAGAGTTTTACTACAAGGTGTGGCAGTCATTTGCAGTCTTATTACCTGTACGAAGTGTTGGGGTGATGGGAGACGAGCGAACGTATGAAAACGCCATTGCCTTGAGAATTGTTGAAAGTTCTGATGGAATGACAGCGGACTGGGCTCGATTGCCATACGAATTACTATCGAAAATTTCTAATAGAATTATTAACGAAGTCCATGGTATAAATCGTGTCTGTTACGATATCAGCTCAAAACCTCCAGGTACAATTGAGTGGGAATAAGCACATAAAAAAGTTAGGTATATTTTTTCTGACTTTGTTAAACACTATCAGTTTTAGGCTGTGCTGGAGAAGCTGTCGGGAGCAAACGGCAAGTTAGACTATTCATTAGGCAGTCTGGATTCCAATAGTGGAGAAATCATTCGTGGAAGTCTTACCATTCCAGTAGGTTTAAAATTTGGTTTCCGAGAAAATTTTCATTATTCAGATGTTTCGAGACGTTGTCGACTCGTATGGAGCAGATTTAGCCGCTGAGCAATATTTTGATAAATTTACATTATCTCTTACAGCAGGTATCGGTCAGATAAAATATTATAATCCTGTTCCATTTATTGAAACTGAGGAAACCGGTTTTTCTTCTTCATTAGGATTAACTGTTTGTCCTTTTGCCAGTCTAACTGTAACGGGTTCCTTTTTGCGAAAATTTGATAATAATTTATATCAGCTGATAATAGAGAGCATGGAATAAAGTGGTTGGAGCGTTTTTTGTGAATTTGCGAAGGGTGACAATAATTATGATCAGGGTTTTGCCGGTTTACGTTATTACCTTGGGAAGAAGAAAAACCTAAAGAGGAGACATAGAGAAGATGATCCGGCGAATTCTCTGAATAACACCTTATTTGGAATAGGAACCTATGATGCAGAATTTAATGAAGAAAAGAGAGATTTTACTCAAGAGATTAGGGCAAATATTTCCAATTTTGGACCCCAAGCTGTTTTAATGGAATCAAGCCCTGAGTCAATACCGCTTATTCTTGATATCAATAACAATAATTCTAATTTTGGCACCTCTGATTTTGGGTTTATCTGATCATATCAGAGTATCCCGCTGAGGTCAAGCCTGTTAGGCCCATGATTACTGAATACTTTATTTATATCGTCCACTTTACATTCACAGACTAAGCTGACAAACTCGTGTAACTTCGGCCTCAGTTGTAATACCTTTTTCAATTTTTGCTTTTCCGCTTTCAAGCAAACCAATCATGCCGTTATCATGAGCAATCTTATTTAGGACCGCATTGTCTGCCCCTTGACCGGTCGCTCTCCGAATATCTTCATCAACGGTTAAAAATTCGAATATTCCTACTCGCCCACGATAGCCAGAACCGTTACAATTCCGACAATTTTTCGTTAATGGTTCACCATCATTTGGGTCGTTTTCAGATTGCGGTATTGACCGGAATTCCTTAATATCAGAGACAACACCCTTGCCATTGCAATTCGTACAAATTGTACGCAATAAACGTTGAGACATCACGCCGACCAATGCGGAAGAGATTAAAAATGGCTCGACGCCCATATCAACCAAACGACTGATTGCACCGGTTGCATCGTTTGTATGTAGTGTACTTAATACGAGGTGTCCCGTAAGTGCGGCATGGATGGCGATTTCTGCTGTTTCTTTATCTCGAATTTCACCGACTAATATTATGTCTGGGTCTTGACGTACAATTGAGCGTAGACCATTTGCAAAGGATAGACCAATTGACGCTTTGACCTGTATTTGTGTTACACCTTTCATTTGATATTCTATGGGATCTTCAATCGTTATGACTTTTTTCTCCTCAGTATCTAGAAGATTCATAACACAATACAAGGTTGTGGTTTTTCCGCTTCCAGTCGGACCGACAACAAGTATCATTCCATGAGGTTGTTTGACTAATTTTGTAAATGGTTTTTTGATGTAATCTTCCATACCAATATTAGCTAAGGTAAAAGAGGTAATATCCTTGCGTAACAGACGTAATACGATGCTTTCACCATGCATTGATGGAAGTGTACTTATTCTGACATCTATTTGTGCACGGCCAATCTGTAGTTCGGTCCGTCCATCTTGAGGCAGCCTGCGTTCAGCAATATTAAGTCCGCCAATCAATTTTATTCTAGACGCGATTGCTGCAAATGATGACGCAGGAGGAGTCAACACAGTTTGTAAAACTCCGTCAACTCGATACCGAATTGCCAGTTGTTCTTCTGATGGTTCTACATGAATATCACTTGCCCCCATCTCAATTGCCTGGGCAAACACATCATTCACAAGGCGTACAATTGGTGCTTCTAACGCTAAATCTCGCAAGGCTGCTTCACTGGCGTCACCGTCAATGTTAAATAAATCGTCGGAAATTTCGTCTTCAATCTGACTGTATAACGAATTAATTAGTCGCTCAATTTGACTACGTGGGGCGAAACAGAAGGATGCTCGTCGATTTAATAAATGGTCCCAATGAAAGGCAATAGTTGGAATCGAATAGGGCATTGCGACGACAATTACAACCGAATCCGAATCCCAGGAAACGGGTAAACACAACCAGTTATTTAAGTATTCAAATGTTATGTCGGGAAACCGATCAACATTGTCAAGCAGCTCCTCTTCAATGGCGGGTAATCCGGTAGCATTGACATAGGCCTGTAATATTTCGTTTTCTGAAATTTTTCCTTGAGTCGCAAAGTCCCATTCAAAACGAGATTCAAAATCTTTTAGACTTTCGGTTGCTTCGAGGCATGTTTCTATGTGCTCACGGATAGAATCAATATATTGATCCACCGATTTGGTTAGTAATTTAGGACCAATACTACCAGAAGTCTGTTGCTCACCTTCGGGTACCAAACCTGATTCGGATTTCGGTTTATCCAGAAGTTCACCGATAACGGATGTATCACTATTTTCAAAATCTTCAGACATATTTTATTTCCTAAACAGTTGATGAACCTATTGGTTAATTACTCGTTTTTCATTCATTTCATGAAACTCATTGATCGAGTCTAATGCTGCTTGATATCGATTCATCAATTGTTTGGCATCAGTTTTTGTATCAATTACGTGAACAGTTATGAGTAATAATAATTCAAGCCGACTTCTATTTTTGCCAACTGAACTGAATAATTTTCCTAAGTATGGAATATCTTTGATAATTGGAAATCCACGATTTCTATCCAGATTTCTTGACCGGATCATGCCGCCAAGAAGAATTGTTTTTCCGTCCTCTATGATCATTGACGTTTCAATGACACGAGTTTGAATAGTTGGTGAATTAATGCTGGAGGTTTCCGTTTCGATTGCCTCTGAAACTTCCTGGCGAATATCTAGAGTAACCAATTTTTTTGCGGTAATATGGGGCGTTACTGATAATATGATACCGGTATCTTGATACTGTACATCTGTAAAATTTCGATCGGTATTATTGTCTCCAGTTTCTGTGCGTGATGCAATTGGAATACTGTCACCAACATTGATTGTTGCCTCTTCATCGCTAATAGCAATGATCTGTGGTGAGTTTAAGATACGAGTATTTGTCTTGCCGGCAACGGCCTGAATTTGTGAGAATACCTCTCCCGCCACAAGATTGGTGGCTGTATTGGCCACATTATCTATATTTTTGTCAAAGCTGATATTAATTAACCGGTCAGCAGCAGCAGGAAGTCCCGGCGTAAAGTCAAACCCAACGCTTTTTCCATCTCCTTTGTTTTTTGCTGCTGCATAGATGAATCCGAATTCAGTATCTTTTGTTAGGGTAATTTCGGCGATTGTGGCTTGTATGAGTACTTGAAGAGGTGGAGTGTCTAATCTTTGCAGCAGGGCTTCCAGCATTGAATACGCACGAGTTGTTGTTCGGATAACAAGACGATTGTGGCTACCATCTGCGAGTATGGTTACGGGTATATCAAAAACCGTCGCTGGCTTTTCATCACTTGAATTGGTCCGACGATTTGCAGAACTTGTTCGTGGCCTACTCGATGTTGTTGATCGGTCGGTTCCTGTTGTTGTTGAGGTTGGAGTTGTACTTGTGGATCTAGAACGTGAAGAAGATGAACTTGACGAATTAAAGAAAATACTAACGTTGTCACTTAAGTCTTCAGCATTATTATATTTCACATCATAAAAGAATATCCGTTCTTCTTCGGAAGATTCTTCATTATCAAGGATATTAACCCAGCGTTTTACTTCATCAAGTACCTCCAATGTCGGCGCGGCTGCGATTAACACCTGCAAACGCGCGAGTTCTATAATTTTGACACTGTGACCATCTCCTTTTTCAGCCGTTGTTACGGAAAACCCCAAAATCGGTAATATTTGCTTCAACTCTTCCAATACAACTTCTGATTCTACGTAGTTACATTTAATACTTATTTGCGGCCAATTTGTTTCCCCCATAACATCAAGTTTATTTATTAATTCCCTAAGCTTCACCATATTTGGTGGGGCCTCAATGATTAGTAAACTATTTAAGTATTGTATCGGACTTACTGTTGCACCAGCCGTTATAAAAGGCTTAATTAAATTAGAAATATCTGCCGCAGTTGTATTAAAGAGTTTTATAATTTCAACATGGACGTTGGGAATTGGATCATGTTTAGCAAAAACACGTCGTTCCTGAGGCATTTTGTTAAATGGTAGAATATTAATAAAGCCATGATGTTTTGATGCATACGATCCGGAAATCCATAAAATATGTTCAAATAATTCCCATGCCTCCCTCCGTGTCATTTGGGTGTCAATCGTCATTGTAACCGATCCAGACACACCGGGATCGATATAATATTGAAAATCCAGCGTTAAGGAAAACATTTGTACCACATTTACCAGGTTTTCAGCATCAAAATTAAATTTAACCTCAAGTTTCGCCGTTGGATTCTCGAGATCTTTAGTCATATCCATTGGCAAACTGTATTCATCTGTTTGCGCTAATAACAATGGCGTGGCATCGGGGATTCTCTGAGGTAGAATAGGTGCATTCTTGGTATTCGTATCCATTGTCGATGTAAGCATATCCATAGATTTAGTTGAAGTTTTTTCGCCAGGCATTTCCGCTGAATTTTCAATATCCATAGTCAGGTTTTCTGGTAAACTGTGTTCAGCCTCGGATAAAGTCGATGGGGAGGGTTGAGGTGGTCTAGTTGGTAAAGCAGGTGTGCTGGCGGCATTCGTATCCAGATTTGGCTTCTGCCTATCGATTATTTGAGCTAAAGGCTCAACATTAAGTACCCGTGTTTCATATTTCTTTTTAATCTTTGCAAGTTTTTTTCTAAGTGACAATACCTTTTTCGATATAGATTTGGCATTTTTTTTAGCAGCAATTAACTCTTTCTTTGCGGCTTTTCGCTGAGAATTGTTGTCAAGGCGACTCATATTTGCGGTTTTCTCAGTAATAACGCGCAAGGTTTCCTGTAATTGAGATTGCTGATCATCAAGCTGTATTTGTACACGCTTCATTTTAAGTTCAATTTTTTTGCTTTTCGGGTCGTTACTCGCATCTTTTCGTACTTTTTCAGACTTAGCTGTATTATCTGACTTGTCCAATAAATGCTCATTTTTTGCTTTGCTAGTGTCGGTTGTCTGGCAACCCGAAATAAATATCATATTCAGAGCCATAATTATAAACCAGGCTGAATACGCTTGTCTATTTAATGTAAAATTTTGTTTTGCCATTGATCTTTAGATCTCCTTCGATTTTGATTCGTGTTAAACCCTCATTATGGGGTAATAATATATTCATTACCTTCTGGTTGGTCTTGGGTATTGACTTTTTCTCCGTTCCTGGCTACCGGCATTCGTACTTGTACTATTTTGATTTGTCGTAGGTTGCTGTGTTCCTCGATTAAATGCAGGGGGAGGCGGCGGCGGCGGCGGTGGGATTGATTTTTTTGCCGCATCCGTATCGGCTATTTTGTTAGGTGGTTTTTTCTCTTTGCTTTTCGCCGTCTCGATCCTTTTCCTTGCTGCTAAATCTTTCTTCGATTTCTTATCAACTTCTTTCTTTGCGACTTCCCTACGTTTTTCACTACTTTCATCACTTTTATCGAGTCTCAATGTTAGTTCTTGATCACCTTTCTTAATGACAATATAGTCAATGCTAATCTCATTGAGTTTAAATCCAGTTTCTCCCACAGAATCACCCAACATATAAACTTTTTGATTCTTATCTTTTGCAGCTTTGCTTGGCCCTCGGCGCGTATTTTTTCGTCGGTTGCTTGTTCGCGTATTTTTTCGTCGTTTCTGTTGTCTGTTTGCTCCTTTTATGACGCGAATACTGGCGCAAGATTTGTTCGCAACCTGAGCAATGCTCATTAATTCAAAATGCTCGTTTACTTGCTCAGGTTCTTTGATATCCAAGTCATCAAGGATACTTTCTTCAAAAGATCTATCTGGATGAAATAAATTTTTTTCCCATAAAATATCACTTTCTTGCCGGCCGAGTTTGGGAATTTGGTCATTCGTTTCATCGACTATCCCCACCCTCTCAGAATTTTCAGAAATAGGCAAGCTGGACGTTGAATTCGTATCGACTGGAATCGTTGGATTTACTAAATTGTTGGTCAAGAGAGCTGCAACAATTGTTAAGGATATGTTGATTATAATTAAAAATTTGCCCATTATAATTGTTGCCCAGTTAGGTAGTTATCAACAGTGGGTTCTATGATAAAAGCACGTACTTTTCCTGAAATATTGACTGCGGTTGGATCTTTGGTTCTGTTCGGACGAATTACACAGTTATGCCATATTAATAGGGGACGTTCATTTTCAATGTCTTGTAAAAAATCACTAACATTTTTAATTGAAGTTGTACTGCTAATGGTAATATCGATAGCACGAATGTTATCACTGACATCAACTATTTTTGGCGCACCGACTTTGTTTAAAGTCACTCCATTTTTTTTACCTAAGCGTTCAATCTTCTGTTGAATTTGGTTTGTGGGCATTTTATCCGTTGACTGCCAGTACTGGCTAACCATTCTCCCTAATTTCTCTTTTTTCTCCTTCCGCTTTTCGATCAATTTTTGCATATTGGTTAATTCTGCGTTTAATAGTTTGATCTTTTGCTTTTGCTCCTTAATCAGTTTTGAGGTTGGGATGACCACATTATCAATATTCATAAATTTCACCCCATAGAATAGAATCAAAATAATAATAAGAGCATAATAAGATTTCTGGCGACCTGTTATTTTGCGGCTAGACATTAAATTTCCTGTTTCTTCTCGGAGTCATCTTGTGTGTTATTACGATCAGTTTTTTTGTCAGGCGACAGATTTGAGTCGACTGCATTTGGTGATTCAGGATCTTCTGAACTATTCATATTTACCGCTGGTTTTTCTTCATCTCCAGAAATCATCCTGCAATTAATGGTATAATTAATCGTTCCATCAGCGAGTTGCCGTTTTCTCATGGTAATATCCGAGAGAATTTGAGAATGTTGCAGCACTTCTGTTATATCTGAATCTTCGGATTCGGTTCTTAACTCAACCCGTAGTTCATTAACATCCCAATTAAAATTTGAGGACCACAATTCGTCACTGGTTAGCGTCGTCACTTCAATCAATGATCTTGCCATTGAAAAAATTGTTTTATCGAGTTCGATTAACTCAGTTTCCAGGTTGTCTCCAAACAATGTGTCTTCATCAGAGATCTGCACCTTATCAACTTTGTCCTTAATGCGCCGGTACTCAGCATTGAGTTCATTGTATTCCTGGTAATGATCGTAGAATATGGAGCTTATAAAAATTCCAGATAGAAAGAATAAGTAGACTGCGAGCACCATAAAGTATATTTTATGGGTTCGATTTCGTTTCGGTCGCAATTCTAACGGTGTTGGAAGCCACTGTTTCCGGTCTGAATAAAATTCATTACTAACACCGTAAATCGCTAAAATTATCGATGTTGTAAATGTTCTTTGGATTTCGGTTGATAAATCCGCGACTCCTCCAATGTTCAGATTTTCAAGTCGAAGGGGCTCATCCCCAAGTCCGAAAATGTCATGAGAATCCTGATCGGGCGAAAGGTTGATAATTTCCCGTTCACCTTCAGGCTTGGATTTTAAAATAAAGGGTTCATTTCCATTGGTATTTTCCAGGCAGACGTCGGTACCTGTAATTGCTGGATCCAGAACGGCAATTGCCGGAATAATCATATCAACACCATTACTAATAGCGCTTGAGGCGGAAATCCAGGATTCCCAATCCGTTTGAGAAAAATACACGACGCGTATGAGATATTGCTCTGTATTTTCAATTTTCCCAACGATTCTATATCCCCATTGAATTTCGTCAATTGGAATCGGAGTATATTTTGCTAATTCGAAGTAGAGAGCATTTCTAAGGTCATTGGCAGCAATTTTTGGCATTTTAAGGTCAATGAAACATGACTTACTAAAATTTCCACCCACGACGACAGTTGTTTCTCCACCTGGATTCAGAGAAATATAACCATTTTCTAACAACTGTGCATGCGATTGATTTCCTGTTTTTTTTGCTTGCCAGTGGCTTGTTATCTCAAACCTATTTCCCTTTCGTTCAATCAATACCCCCCTGAAAGTACCACAATTATCCCATGAGAATGCGGCACATGTCGAGCTTTGAAATAATGACATAAATAAAGACCTATTCAGTTACAATACTAAATTGTTGCATGATGGTTGAAACGGGAATTCCAATTACTCGACTCAAGTTAACCTGCATCTTTCGCAAGCAACTTCTGCAAAACATCCTATCAGGTTGTGCTGCGACGATGTGTAATACAAAAAAAAGCTAAAGCATAACTCAGGATACTATTTTGGGATATTCTCTAAAATAATATAATCAGAGTTTATATATTTGTTCTAAATGTTTAATTTGCTAATGCGAATTCTAAATAAAATATATGTAAATCTCGTGCAAAATAACAATATTAGTTGAGACAGACTTGCTCTAGCAATTTACCTATGACGGTAAAACTATCATTTAGTTCCAAAATATGGATTTGTAACATCAATTAAATCAGCAAGTTACTAACTAAAACACTGTAATTTGGTTGCGTAATCTTAACCCTCAAATCAAGAGTATTTACATCAATCTAAGGCGTTTATCTATTTGATTCAGCGAACAAGTCCATTAGCCGCCCTCAAATAACATCGGATTGAATTTGCTTGTGAGCTAGCTGATGGACGTTTATCAAGCAGTACAAAAGTACAGCGATCATTCGCTCAATCCTCACAATCTGATATTATAAGCAAGATCGTAGTGAAATCTTAAAGTCTCTTTTGTCCATAATGCCCTGACGCAGGGAAAATATGGTTACTAAGAACCAGCTCGGATTTTTATGATTTATTATTTACGTTTAACTTCCAGCATAGGTCGTTTGTAGCTCCTGAAGCAAGTCCCGTTTTACGTGGATGAGCCAATTAATTGGCGTTTTTTGAGCAATCCAAACGAATGGTAACGTACTCGCTTAACTATAAATATGGTTGTCCTATAATTTTATAGTTTCTTATACTTATAACCTCCCTATTTGAAAAGGAGATCCGGAGTTAACTACAAGCGGCAAATCTGTGAATCAAAATTGATTTTAGTGCTTAATGTTAAAAGAAATCTTTACATTGGCCGTACAGCCTCGACAAATATAAAACCAAACTTGGACTGTCGGGAGTATCATTCTATTCTTTGGAACAACCCTGGTGAACTTCCCTGGCATTCTGGTTTAGATACGCCCTCAAAAGGGAGTGCTACTATTAACCGCCTATTTAGTCAATACGATATATAATATTTCCCAAATTTCGAAGGTCTTTTGCAGGTATTGAAAAGATATTTTACGGGGACAAACTTTAAGATATCAAGTCATTAGTTAATGATTTAGGAGAGAAGTAAGAAGCTGATTTAATAATCTCTACACTTTAGAATCGGATATCCATGCCATAAAATGTGACAAGTTTGTGCTTCACATGGTTAATTTCTATCCATTTTTGGTGCATTTTATTCTAGCAGTCTGTCGGACTTTGATAGACTAAATCGGCACATTTAAAATATATCGATGGAGTATGGCGTGACCTCTGACATTCAAAACTCTATCAACGACAAAATCCAGGACACGTCCATATCGATTTTGATTTAATGCGCGAACCAGATCTGGAAATCCCGTAATTGGAATTTCTCCGATTTGGATAATGACATCTCCTCGTTGTACACCCTGTTTTACAAGCGAACTGTTTTGATCTAAATCACTGACTATTAATCCCCTTGAGTAGGGCAAGCCAAGTGCCTCTCCGAGTCTCTTCGTTAGCGGTTGCAACTCAACGTTTAATGTTTTCATCGCCAATTCTTTACCGCCAAGTTCAGGAATAGCAGACACAATAAATTCTACTGCATCCCCGTTCTCTAAAGTAATTTTGACGTTCTCAGCGTTTTTGAGGGACCATAAAATTCTACTCACATCTATTGCCTGGTTAACCTTGATGCCGTTAATTGATTGGATAATATCATTCTCTCTAATTGATGTTTGCTCCAAAGCACTATTTGCCAATATTTTGCTTACATACACTTTACTCTTTTTATCCTCGGTCGTAATCGTACCTGGTATCAATCCACAGCTACTCATGCTAAATCGAGAGGGAATTAGCCACGAACTAAGAATATCTTCAATTCGCTTCAATGGTATCGCGAAACCAATACCTTCCGCATCGCCATGCATCGCCAGATTTATTCCGATCAGTTCCCCATCAACATTTATAATGGGCCCACCACTATTCCCTGGATTAATCGCTGCGTCTGTTTGCATGATGTCATCAAATAATTCTTCACCATCATAGATGACTTTACGCTTAATTGCACTGAGTACTCCGGTAGAGACACTATGTCCAAGTCCAAAGGGATTACCTACAGCAATAACAGTTTCACCTAAATAAAGATCGTTTGGTTTTGCGAAAGTTATGGCATGAAGATTCGTATCCTCTGATAATCCTTCCAAACGAATAAGTGCTAAATCATTATCCTGATCGGTTGCAACAGGGACAGCATCATAGTCTGAACCATCTGCAAGTGTAATTATGATTCTGGATGCCCTCTGGATCACGTGATTGTTAGTCAGAATTAATCCACGTGAATCAACAATGACACCGCTGCCAAGTGAATTTGTTTTAAAGTTTCTATCTTGAAGCCCGAAAAATCGTTCAAAAAGTTTTGTGAAAGGGTCGGAGTAGCCAAAACGTTGATACCGCTTTGTGACCATTCGTTCTGTACTAATATTGACAACGGATTCTAAAACCTTGGAAACCGCTCTAACAACCGGGGTTACGCGATTTGATTTCGGATGATTGTCTGAGTCATTTGCAACAAGAATTTCCGTCGAAGTGATCAAAATCAACGAAATCAAACAAAAAATTCCATAACGTCTTATGCTGAGTAATATTTGAAAATCTGTTTTCATTTTATATTATGCTCTTATTGTTTATTTTAACATTACTCTAATTGACCAATTTTAAATTCTAAATGTTCCCTGATATGTCACAAAAGTCAAAATTCGATTCTGATGATTTCTTTCAACGCCTATTTTCAAATGGGTTCTATTTATTTGAAGGCCACGAACCGTATTTTCAGGAAAATCTACTGCAAATTGTCTGGAATGAACAATTATTCAAGACACCTTTATTCACCGAATCTGGAGATAAACTTGAAATTACACATAAAGGTATATGGAATGTTGAAACTGGACCAGATTTTCAACATGCAGAAATTTCTATTTCTGGAATTAAAAAACGGGGTTGGATAGAAATACATTTTAGTCCAGAAGATTGGATTAGACATCAACATCAAATTGATCCTGCCTACAACAATGTGATTCTTCATGTAGTATGGAATAACCCAAAAGAATTAGTCAATTTCCCATCAAATGTGCCATTGTTTAGTATTCGAAAACATTTATTGATTGCTCTTGAAGATGTGGTCAAAACGTTTAATCCTTCGTTATATCCTTATGCACGCAAAATTTCACCCGGAAAATATGCCAACTGGTTTTCAAGTTTAAGCAATGATCGGATTATTGATCTAACACAGTCCTTTGGAATGATGAGAGTTTTCGAAAAAGCACGTCGTTACGCTCAGCAAATCATTAAATATGGTATCGAAGACACCGCTTATAAAGCGCTATTTGATGGAATGGGATACAAAATAAATCGTGAAGGTTTCGCTAAACTCAGTTCTAAAATTTCACTGAATGAATTATCTCAATACCCCGAAATAGATGCTCTGGCGGTATTATTTGGCACCGCAGGATTGCTTCCTGATCCGAGTCAAACAATAATACATCCTGAATATTTAGTTTGGGTAAAAAAAATGTGGACCTCCTGGTGGGATAAACGTCAAGACTATTCTCCAATTAAGTGGAAGAAAAATAGCTATAGACCATTAAATTCTCCTGAGAGAAGATTGCTTGCAGCTTATTATGTTCTTAAAAAAACTCAGTTTAAGCTGGGCTCTAGAATATCTGAAATTTTCAAACAAAAAAATTCAATTAAAAATTATCACAATGAACTAAAAAGTATTTTTACAATTGATAACGAATTAAATCAAAAGAAGTTTATTAGCTTTACCACAGCTCAAGCAAAATCCGCTTCGCTGTTGGGTGCAAATAGAGTCAATGACCTTTTGATCAATTTTGCTATACCATTTTCCTTAGGACATTTTATGATTGAGGAAAATTTGGAATATTGCCAAATAATTAAACAGATTGCCAGGAACGTTCCCAAGTTGCAAAGTAATCGTATCTTTAAAGAAGCAGTCCATCACTTTTTTATTCCACCGGAAAGAAGCAAAGCTATTTTAAAAAACGCATGTTCACAACAGGGGCTTTTGAAACTCTATAAGGATTTTCATCACAATTTGAATTAATTTTGAATTTTTGAGTTGCGAATTCGGAAATTATTCTTAAATTAGAACTTATAGCTGATTGTACACTATCTATTTTATTTCCTTAGATTGTTGCCATTCGCTTGATGAGGACATGACAGTGATTAGGCATGATTGTGCTTCTTACTAAGTAAATCAGACAATAAAATCAACTAGGATATTGTTAATGAAATACGCTGTTTTTGGCGATGTACACGCAAATTTGGAAGCATTAACTGCGGTGCTTGAGGAATGCGATAAAATAGGTGTCGATAATTATTTATGTATCGGTGATATCGTTGGATACAATGCGGATCCAAGTGACTGTATGGAAATCATCAAAAAGCTCCCCCTTGCCGGAGTTGTTATGGGAAATCATGACGAGCAGGCCGCAGAAAATACCGATTTGACCGGATTCAATGCTCAGGCTGCAATGGCGATCGAATGGACCAGAAACAATCTAACACCGGAACAACGTCTATGGTTGAAGCGGTTAAAGCTTACCATGCAGATAGGAAAAATCACAATTGTCCATGCTTCCTTGGATTCTCCAAAACGGTGGGGATATATTTTTGACAAACTGTCAGCGGGGGCAAGTTTCAGCTATCAGTTTTCACAAATCTGCTTCTGTGGACATTCCCACGTACCTTTGGCGTTCGAAAAATTTGGCACGATTCAAGGCGGGAAATATAGTGAGATAAAAATTCAGCAAGGGCATAAATATCTTATAAACGTCGGTAGTGTTGGTCAGCCTCGTGACGGTAATTGGAAGTCCGCATTCGTTATATATGATTCGGATGAGAATTTAGTCACGTTACACCGCATTCCCTATGATATTAAGTCCGCTCAGGAAAAAATTATCAAAGCTGGTTTACCAGAAAGGTTAGCTCTCCGCTTAGAAAAAGGCTCCTAATAGTGAAAATACTGGTCATTAAACCCAGTAGTTTAGGTGATATTTTTCATACTCTGCCCGCTGTAAGAATTCTTAAGGATCAAATCCCCAAATGCCATATAACTTGGTTAATTTCTGACCAATTCTATGAACTTTCCAAATTATTTTCAGATGTCGATGAGTTTATTTTTTTTAAACGCAAACACTGGTCGAAAGTTGCGAATTTTGGCGATCTTGTTCGATTTCTTGTTAGCTTACGTCACCGTTATTTTGATTATGTAATTGATTTCCAGGGGCTCTTCAGAAGTGGATTATGTACATTTTTTGCTAACAGTCCCGCCAAATACGGATTTTCTCACGCTCGCGAATTTGCTCAAATTTCCTATTCAAAGCAAATTAGAATTCCTCCAGATATAATTCATGCTGTTGAAAAAAACATATTTTTGGTACAACAGGTATTTAATATTTTCGGAAATTACCTTGCTCCTCGATTTATTGAAAATCAAAATTGGGAATCAGATGCAAACAACCTACTATGTGAAAACAATATTGCTGACGACGCCAAATTAATTGCAATAGCACCTGCGACACGATGGCCAAGTAAAACATGGCCGCAGCGTCACTTTTCAGAAACGATATCGATGCTTAATGCTAAGGCTCAAAGCCGTATCACATTTTGGATTCTCGGTTCTGACACAGAATCCGATATCGGTAATGCAATTATCGAATCCTGT
Source organism: Verrucomicrobiota bacterium (assembly GCA_021772675.1). Classification (GTDB taxonomy): domain Bacteria; phylum Verrucomicrobiota; class Lentisphaeria; order JABSQK01; family JAJFLO01; genus JAJFLO01. The sequence goes on from JAJFLO010000169.1 coordinate 60,875, forward strand.
CGGGCTGAAAATGTGAATAATCTAATGGGCAAAACAAGCCTGCCAGTCATGGTGCAACTACTAAAGAAAAGCTCTATGCTTTTAACCAATGATAGCGGGCCGATGCATATCGCGGCAGCGCTACAGATTCCCACAGTATCTTTTTTCGGTCCAACCGACCCACTCAAAACGGGGCCCTACGGAGACATTCATAAAATATTCAAATCAGAAGTGAGCTGTTCTCCTTGTTTCAAGCGCAACTGTCCGTTGCCGCAGCAACTATGTTTAAGCGATGTGATGACGCCACTCAGTGTCACGCAATATATTCAGTCAGAGATTTTTGGAGATTGTTAATCCTGTCAACACCCTCCTGGAGTCTATAAATCGGACTAACATTGAACTATTTTAGATTATATTTTTTACGTCATTGTCGCCGAAAGTAGTATACCCTATTAGGGTGTAGCTAAAAATGTGTGCTCAAGTCATTGGATTTAGCTACGCCCAGAAATGCGTTTGCTACGTTCTCTCGAAAATTCACGCACTAATCGTACGAATGTCATATTGTTATTTTACCAGTAAAAGGACGCATTACATCGCTGATGGTAATGATCCCTGAATGCATGTTTTTATCATCAAGAACCACTAAAAAAGGACTTTTATTGATTCTTGATCGAGGAATTACATTCTGGATTAATAATTGATCAGAAATTGTTACAATTGGTCGAATGTATTCCAGAACATATTTTTTTCCCCAAAGAGTTTTATCAACCAGAAAGAACGCATCATAGATTGAAAAAACACCCACCCATTTCTTCCCATTTTCAATAAAAACGGGAAGTCGGCTGACTTGATGTTTCTGTGCAAAATGCAATGCTTTTTTCAATGTTGCATTGGATGGTATTGCTTTAACATCCTGAAATTTTACTGAGAGATCTTTCACTTTTGTATGATGAAATTCTAACGCATTTTCCAGAAGTAAATAGGCTTCATTGTCAATGAGATGGTCTTCATGACTTTCCATAATCATTGTTCTGAAATCTTCTCTCATTAGTGAAGCTTCGGCGGGAATATTTTTGTCACTATGAATCAAATACCTATTTAGTAGTTTTACAATTTTTGTGAGGATTGTAATGACAGGAGAAAACATTCTGTGAAAGAAATAGAATGGATAAATGAATAATTGACAGCGATAAAACGGTCTCTGCCTGAACCAGACTTTTGGAGAAATTTCGCCAAAAACTAGGACAATAAGAGTTAATACTACTGAACTTAAAGCTGAAATGACGAATGAATCGTAGTAAATACGTACCAGTTCGTCAAAAAAAACTGCGAGAAAACAGTTACTGATATTATTTCCTAACAGTATGGCGGATAGCATCGTTTCAGGTCTATCCAAATATCGCTTCATTATTTCAGCCCGCTTCGACCCCTGTTCAATAGCGTGGTTTAATCGGGCATTGCGAACAGAAATGATGCCGCTTTCAAATCCGCTGAAGCATGCAGAGAAAATTAGAAAAACAATAATTAGAAAACTAAAGACAAAAACTATCATTCTTTAGTTCCTTTCTGTATCAAATCTAATTCAATTATCCGGTTTCGGTTCACCGCTCGGACTTTAAATAAATAACCTTGGTATTCCCATGAATCGTCTTTATCTGGAATTTTTCCGATCTGCTCAGTTAATAATCCACCAACCGTCTCAGAATTTCCCACGGGCAACTCAACTGAAATTAATTCAGCAATTTGATGTTTTTGAATAAGCCCACTCAAACGCCATTGATTGTCATTTATTTTTGTTATTGTCCAAGTTGGGATATCATATTCATCAGTCATTTCACCAACAACTTCCTCGACAATATCTTCCACCTTCAGAATTCCAGAAGATCCGCCATATTCGTCTACAACGACAGACATGGCTTGATTTTTCTCTCTCAAGATCTCCAATACAGTATTCAGAGAGGCTTGTTCAGGAACATAAACGGGCTTCAATAAGCAGGTCTTTTGCCAGGATTTTCTTACTGCTATAGGTGCGAGTAAAAACATTCTGACGTCCAAAATCCCAACCAAGTTATCTAAGTCGCCATTCGTCGCCGGAATCAGTCTATGGCAATGCCGTTGTATCGTTTCAGTAACTTTTAAATAATCCCATGACACCTCAACGATTTTTACGTCAATACGTGGAATCATTGCCGTAAGAACTGATTTATTTCTCAACTGTAGTATTCTTTCAAGCAGATGAGATTCCTTATCAGAAAAGGCCCCAACGTTTTTACCTAACGTAATATAAGTTTGATATTCGTCAGCGGTTATTGCAGTTGAATCAGTCGATTCGCTAGCGAACGAAGTTAAAATTCGGGTAGAAATTTTCTTTAAAAATAAAATCAATGGTTTGAATAATCGATAGCAGAACAATACCAGCGGTGCAATGATTGGTGCGATTCGAATTGAATTTGAATACGCGATTGATTTGGGTGTGACCTCTCCGAAGATGAGAAGAATCACTGTAATTGAGGTCCCGGCGATGAGGGGAGCTGCGAATCCTGAAATGAACACAGAAGTTAAATTATTAAATGTGATCGCAGCAAAAATATTCACGAAATTATTCGCAATTAAAATTGCCACAAGTGTTCCGTGATAATCATCCATAAGAAAAGAAACCATCTTCTGGTATTTATTTCCATTCGATTTCCACTGCCTCAATGTTGTTTTTTCCAATGAAAACAACGCAGTTTCAGAAGAGGAAAATAAGCCGGAAAACAGAATGGCCATTACCAAAAGCAATAATTGAAAAATTAGTATATAATTCATTGGTGATTAATTGAATTGAGCCATTGTTAATAATTTTTAATTATTCAATCATTGATTATTTTCAATCACAAAATTTTGCGTTCAGTTTACCCATGATCGAAACACCTCTAATGACCTTTTATCGCTATCCAAGCGCCAGTCAGGCTCTCCTTCGGAGATTTTATTAAAATTAAAATAGATAAATCCTTTAATTCTCCTGTCTGATGAAACAGATCTCAAAAAAGTTTTTAGCCAGACAAATTTTCGCGGATCAGCAGCGCATCCGATTTCAGAAAGATATAATGGTTTTTTATATTGGCTCAGACGTTTTATCGTATCCTCAAATATATCAGTATATCGCTCCCACTGATGCCATTTATCATGACCATCTCCAAAATTATATCCATCAATACCAATAAGATCAACAACTTCGTCACCTGGATAATACTGATCAATATTGATAACTTTTCGGTCATTACCCAGTAATACATTGGGGCTAAACATCCACTGTACGCTCATTGCATCATGGAGGTTAAAAATGCGATGCACTCTATTCCAGGCGTTCTTGAATAATACTGGTTTCTGTCCCAAATGAAACCAGTTTCCATTCATTTCAAATCCAAATCGAAAGATGATTTTTCGACCTGATTTTGCCGCTTTGGAAGCCCAGGTACTAAAGTATTCATCATACAATCCTTTGGTAATTTTTTCTAATGCATCGTTTTCCCGGTCCTTGGACCAATCCCAAAGTTCCAGACTGATTATTGGGATCAACTTAAATTTTGCTGCGATTTCGACAGCATCAACGGGAAATGATCTTTTACGGTTTAGATCTCTGAAAAACATAACGTATGTTGGGCGGCTGCCAAGACCTTGAAGTTGTTCATTCAGTTGTTCTTCAAACTGTTTGGGATTCCAGTAAATTTGATAAATCCCTCATTCTTTTGTATAACGATTTACATCCTTCTCTTTTCGGTATGACTTAACATCACCCCCAGATTCAAATGTGCTATAAATCAGAATAACTAGGCAAAAATTAAAATATTGACGGAAATGTGGCATTTTATTATGGCCCTCAAATAATTTATTTAAATACATGAAGTTGGTTAATATTCATAGCTCAAAATTTAATACGGGGAACATATAATCAGCTTTCCTTACAATTCAGGGCCTGGTCCACGGGTTCAGGTAGCATTGTGATTAATTATCAGCATGCGTTTAATTCTGGTTCTGCGAGTCAGTATGAACCGTGAATAACGTTCTTAATAAAACTTGATAACTACTGCACTTATCTTAAGGCAAATCATTATTTAGAAAAGGGATTGTAAAATATCGAATAGATTGCAGATTATTCGGTTTTCGTTTTATCATCTATTATCAATTTTACGGTTGGAGTAAACTCTATGTCAACAAACACACAAGCAAATATAAGAAATATAGGTATAAGCGCTCATATCGACTCTGGGAAAACAACTTTGACAGAGCGCATTCTTTTTTATACCGGCAAGATTCATGCAATCCACGAAGTACGCGGAAAAGATGGTGTCGGTGCGAAAATGGATCACATGGAATTGGAGCGGGAGAAAGGTATAACAATTACCTCAGCGTGTACCCAATGCCAATGGAACGATTATACCATCAATGTCATTGACACACCAGGCCATGTTGATTTTACCATTGAAGTAGAGCGCTCACTTAGAGTACTGGATGGCGCTATATTGGTTTTATGCAGCGTTGCAGGCGTTCAATCTCAGTCAATTACCGTCGACCGGCAGATGAAACGGTATGGAGTTCCGCGCATCGCATTCATCAACAAGTTGGATCGTACCGGAGCGAATCCGAATAAGGTCACCTCACAGCTAATAGAAAAATTGGGACATAATGCAGTTGCGATGCAATGTCCGATTGGACTTGAACATGATCTAACGGGTGTCGTTGACCTTGTCACTTTGAAGGCGTATAAATTCGAAGGTGAAAACGGTGAAGAAATTATTGAAGTTTCTATCCCTGAAGACATGCAGGAAATGGTGCGGGAAAAACGCGAAATCCTGTTGGACGTTGTGTCAATGTTTTCAGAAGAACTGACAGAGTTTATATTAGAAGAGCAAGAAATTCCGGAAGATTTATTAAAACGGGTTATACGTGAAGCAACATTGAACTTGGAAATCACACCGGTATTTATGGGATCAGCGTATAAAAATGTCGGTGTTCAAACTCTTCTAGATGCTGTTACTGCTTACCTTCCAAACCCGAGTGATATCACTAATACAGCATTAGATTTGGATAATGACGAAGAACCGATCCAGTTGGAATCCAATAAGAATAAACCCTTTGTGGGATATACGTTTAAGCTTGAGGATGGCGCCTACGGACAACTTAGCTATATGCGAGTGTATCAGGGAACGCTGAGCAAGGGATCCAAAATGATTAATATGGCAAATGGTAGAAAACACAGTATAGGCCGGTTGGTTCGAATGAATTCAAGCGAGATGGAAGAAATTGAATCTGCGGAAGCAGGTGATATTGTCGCGATTTTTGGAATTGAATGTGCATCGGGTACAACTTTCACCGATGGCACTCAACGTTTAAATATGACATCAATGTATGTTCCTGATCCCGTAATCGATATTAAAATCGAGACCTTGAATAAAGAAGCGGCAAAAAATTTGTCAAAAGGTCTTAATCGATTCATGAAAGAAGATCCGACTTTCAAGGTGCGCTACGATGAAGAAAGTGCAGAAACGATTATTTCAGGAATGGGTGAGCTACACCTTGACGTCTATATTGAACGGCTTAAACGGGAATATAAAGTTGAATTAGAAAAGGGAGCACCTCAGGTTGCTTACCGTGAAACGATAACCATGGAATCCGATTTCGATTATACCCACAAAAAACAGACGGGAGGTTCTGGACAATATGGTCGCGTTTCTGGCAAAATGGAGCCTACCGAAGACGGCGAATACGCATTTGACAATCAGGTGAAAGGCGGCAATATCCCCAAAGAGTTTATTTCTAGTGTTGATAAAGGATTCCAAAAATGCCTGCAAAAAGGTTCCCTAATCGGATTTCCCATCATCGGTGTGAAAATGACACTTTCCGACGGCGCATCACATACAGTTGATTCCAGCGATATGGCATTTGGACTCGCCGCAATCGGTGGGTTTCGGCAAGCTTACAATAAATCCAAACCGATTATTCTTGAGCCGGTTATGAAAGTTGAAATTGAATTGCCATCGGAATTTCAAGGAGCCGTGATGGGCAACCTGAGTTCCCGTAGAGGCATAATCGTTGGTACCATTGACGATAAAAACTTTTGTACAATAACGGCGGAAATGCCTCTTTCTGAAATGTTCGGTTATGTCGGAGATCTTAGATCAATGACACAGGGAAAGGGTGAATTCACCATGGAATTTGCAAAATATGCTCCAGTACCAAGAAATCTCAGTGATGAATTGATTAAAAAATTTGAAGACACCAAATAGTAATAAACTATTTCGATTAACCTCGGACATTAATTTCTTACAGGCTTGCCATCCCGGCATGGGTACAATTGCTTTTCGATTTCATAGCAACAAATGTTGCTTGACCTGAGACAAGTTTTAATATGGCTCATTCATTACGACGGAATCAACTCATTTTGTGCCATTTTTCAGTAGCAAGAAAGATACGATATAGTCATATTTTATTCGTAGTTAACTCCGAATTAATAATATACTCCACGGGGACTAACTGACCACGCACTACTTTTATTATATGAGCTGTTCCTTAGGGTAACATCCTTGGTGGCTGAATCTACAAAGATTCTTCACCGAATTCATAACCCGCTACGCCATTACCGACGGTTGTTATTAACATGCATAAAATAAGTTTTTGGACAATCGGAAGACGCTGTGCTCCCGATGGGCATGTTACTTTTCGATATTTAAAAATACAGCTTTCCTAGCGCCGGATGTAGTGATTATTTCATCGAGTATTTTTTGATCAACTGGTTCACTTACCTTTAGAATTGCAATAGAATCGCCACTTTCGGGATCAAACGGGCAGCGAATGTCATTGATATTTATGTCATATTTTGCAACGACAGATGTTATTTTCGCGAGCATTCCAGGTTGATCTTTGTACACCGCGAGAATGCTTTGACCAATTGGGTCAAAATAGAGTTTATCAAATCCGGCAATTCGTGAGACCATAGGATACCCTTCAGTAATGGTCCCTCGTACACTGACATTTGTAATGGAATCTCCCTTGCCTTCAAATAAATCAACCGTCATTGATTTTCCATATTTTTTAGATTCATCGCCAGGGCGAATATCAAAGGTAATGCCTCTTTCCTGTAGATATTCGGATGCATCACTCATATCAAACATGGGATCAAATTCGGACGAAATACCAGACACGATTGGTGCGATTAACCAATTAGAGAATTCATCGAGTCCACCATAAAAACTCATTTCAATACGGTTTGGTTGCGAGTCACATCCAAGATAGCAGCGAGCCACTTTTGCCAGGTAATAAGCTAGTAGTTGATGATCTTCATCTAATCCATCTGGCACTGATTTGTTGACAACGAACGTCGTCACACCTTTTTCGACATAAGAAATTAACTGTTCCGCTGCTCTTCCGGCTGCAGTTTCATTTGCTTCAATGGTGCTCGCTCCTAAATGAGGAAGCATGATGTCGGCAATGTCAGTTACACTTTTTTCGCCGGCTTCATCTTTATCGTATACGTCGGTACAGAATATGATGTTTTTTTCTTTTTTTACTTCTCTAAGATCATCTTCATTCAAGATCCCGGATCGAGCGCAGTTAATTAGTATTGCGTCCACTTTCATTAGATGTAGGAATTTTTTGTTGATTAATTTTTTTGTTTCCTCAATTTCTGGAATATGCAATGTCACAACATCAGCTTGTTCAAATAGATATTCGAGGGAACACAGTTTCACTCCTAACGATTCAGCTTTTGACGGAGATATCAGCGGATCGTAACCAATTATATTACATGCGAATCCGTTTAAGCGCTTTACGACCAATTGGCCAATATGTCCCAATCCAATAATACCAACTATCTTACCGGTTAATTCCTTACCCATAAAATTTTTCTTTTCCCAGGAACCACTGCGGGTTGATATGTCGCCCTTGATTAAATGTCTGTAGGCGCCAAGTGTCATCGCAATAACCTCTTCAGCGACGGCATTGGCATTTGCACCCGGTGTGTTCATTACATCAATATTTTTTCTGCGTGCATATTTAATATCAATTGTATTAAACCCAGCTCCTGCGCGAACTATGACTTTTAGTTCGGGTAGCAAATCTATAATTTCCGAATTTACTTTTTCGGAACGGACAATCAATGCAGATGTTGATGGATGTTGTTTTGCAAGTTCAATTAGGCTGGCGTTGGCATCCTGAACGACCATGAAATTGTTTTTCTCAAGAATATCCCGAGCGATTGTGCTCAGTTTTGTGGGTATTAAAACATTCCTCATTTAAAACTCCATATAATTTAAATTATTTAGACGCATTATTTATTATTTCGTTCCGGCGAAAGCAATCAATGGAATGATCGTTCACCATTCCTGAAGCCTGCATATGTGCATAACAAATGGTGGTTCCAACAAATTTAAATCCCCGTTGACGTAAATCCTTACTGAGTTTATCTGATTCGGGACTCGATGCCGGATAGTCTGCTAGCTTTGAAAAGTTATTCACAATTGGTTTTCCGTCCACAAAACGCCAAATATAATGGTTAAAACTGCCAAATTCTTCCTGAATTTTTAAAAAGCATTTTGCATTGTTAATCGCAGCAGTGATTTTTAACCGATTTCGGATGATACCGGCGTTGTTCATTAATTCCTCAAAGTGCGATTCTGTGTATTGCGCCACTTTCTCAGGATTAAAACCTGAAAATGCATTTCTATAATTTTCACGTTTCTTCAAGACCGTGTACCAGCTTAAACCTGCTTGTGCAGATTCTAGTGTAAGGAACTCAAAGAGTTTTGTATCGCCATGGAGTGGCACTCCCCACTCTTTGTCATGATAGTCGACATAATCTGATTTAGATAAATCAACCCATGGGCACCGGCAGAGTTTTTGTTTATTTAAAGACATCGCTAGTCAACTTATCTTTTGTACTGATATTAAAAAATGAAAAACCATATAGATATCGTCAAAACGTATTTTGGCAAGGCAAAAGAAAGATTTCCAATTAATCAGATAAGACTTAAAATATTCCCGAAGCCACTTTTAATAAATGAACCGAAAATCGCTAGCGCGTATAATCCTTGTTTGGAATTCAATTCAACCTCAATCGTCATAGATTCAGGCTAGCAGTCTGTCGGACTTTGGAAATCGTCGCGAGAAAATCGTCAAATTGAGAACATTTTTGTCCAAATTTGAGGAGCATATTGCAATATACGACGATAATTTGGACAAAAATAGGCCAAGAGTGCGATTTTCGCAGTAGATTCCTCCAAAGTCCGACAGACTGCTAGGATCATCGTGCCATTCCGTCTACGAAGTGAATCGAGGACCCTGATTATGTTAGATAAGACTTATAAATTGTAATCATCACCGAAATATTCTATATTTTGTTGAGACGCCTTTCAGCCTAAATCAACGAGCTGATTTCCTTACAATGCTCAAAAAAAAATAATTAAATCTCATCGTTATGCACAAAACCAAATCTCATTACGTATTGGTATTAATTCTGGGCTTATTTCAGAATATACTATTGGAGAATGTTTTAATTGCATCAGAACCAGATCAAAAGACGGGATTTGTCACTGCGTCATCCTTAAATGTCAGGAGTGGTCCATCAACGGAACATGGCATTATTACACAGTTAAGCAAAAGTAATCCTGTCCAAATCATGGGAGAAAAGGGTGGTTGGTTGAGTGTTGATCTTTCATTGGATATAGAGGCGTGGATACCAAAAAGTTATTTGTCTTTTGACAACAAAATTGCCAATGAAACCCAAGTTTATACTGGACCCGGAGATTTATTTAAGTCTTATTCTAAGTTACAGCCGGGTGAAGAAGTTACTGTTTTAGCGACAGGGAAAAATGAAAAATGGGTGCAGGTTAAACCAAATTCAGGCATCCTTGGTTGGGTATCTGCAAAATACATAAAATTGGAACGCGAAAATTCACCTCCTACGATCAAGAGTATTCAGAATATAACTCTGCATGAGGATAGTAAATCAAATCGAATACCTTTAATTGTCGATGAAAGCGATAACGCGGATGAAGATAATCAGGTTTTGTCAATTACAGTGAAAAGTTCTGATGAAGGCATTATTCCAATAGGGAATATTAAGGTCGAATTTGAAGATAGTGAATTAGATTCACCTGATGGTTGGTTGGAAATCATTCCAGGAAGCAATAAAAATGGAGCATGTAAAATTACCATTATAGTCGATGATGGATTTATGACCGTTAGTACAGCGTTTATTGTTTCTGTTTTGCCGATAAACGATATTCCTGTGATTTCAGAAATATTCGATCAAACAACTGTTGAAGATCGACGTGTTTCAGACATAATTTTCACTGTTAATGAGGGGGGTGGTTCTGATGAAGATATTCAGGAATTGACAGTAAAAGCCATTAGTTCTAATCAACGATTGATTTCTGATGAAAATGTCATCATAGACTTTTTTGATGATCATACTGGCTCAATTGGCGGTACAATCAGTCTGATTCCCACGAAAGATGAAGTCGGTGAATCGACGATCACCATCAGTGTTGCGGACGAAGAGTTTACCGCTGGGACATCCTTTCGATGCTCTATTACACCCAATAATGATCCTCCAACCATTTCAGGTATACCTAATGACATAAAACTTACACGATATGACTTAAAATCGATCATAAAATTTACAGTAGATGAAGGTGGTGGCGCTGATGAAGATTCACAGGTATTGGTAATTAGAGCAGAAAGTTCTAATCAGTTAATTATTAGCGATGATAATATTAAAATTAACTTTCGAGATGATACATCGGATGCATTAGACGGATCAATTCAATTTATACCTAGCGAGCGTGTTTTTGGCAAGACAACTGTTACTCTGTGGGTAAGTGATAACATTAGCGAAACAAAAACATCTTTTGTGGTAGAAACCTCTGAGTCAGAAAAACTGGTGCCAGTTAAAAACGTGGAGGAAAAAAAGCAACTGGCGACGAAACAACACGTGACTAAACCTTTATTTCCCGCTTGGGCTGCCCATCGCTTAAAGAGTGACCTATTTCAAATTGGATCACAGTTTACATACCTTGAAACGAAAGAAGATGTTGGCTTAAAGGGAATTCCATTTCGAATTGATTTTATACCAGCCAGCGACACGTTTAAGAACGAAATTTCTTTTAGTGTATCCAGTTCTAATACAAAACTTCTTGCTGATTCCAATGTAAAAATAGAGCTAACAGAAACAGATCGTAGTAATTCATCAGGATTGATCGATATATTACCGAATAAAGATAAAATTGGGAAGGCGCAAATTTCAATAGTTGCTGGTAATCGTAGCTTTAGAGATGAACTTATACTAAATTTGACGGTGACGCCTGTAGATGATTTGCCGACAATATCGAAGATTACAAATCAGGTTACTGATGAAGATGTACCCATCAATGGAATTATTTTTAAAGCAGACGAGGGAGGGGGTAGAGAAGAAGATATACAGGTCCTTGAAATTCTTGCGGTAAGTTCGAATAAAATGTTGATACCTGATGAAAATATTATGATTAATTATAGTGATATTAAATCAAATCAGGGCAGTGGAGTGATTGATATAGTCCCTAAAAAAAATGAATTCGGTTTGGCGACTATAACGATACAATTATTTGACGGTACGATGTACAACGAATCAACGTTTACAGTTTTTGTAAATTCGGTTAACGACGCACCTCATGCATTTGAACAGACCTTCACCACAAATCCAGATATTGCCATAACAAGTATTTTAAGAGGTTTGGATATAGAAAATGGTCCTCTTGTCTTTAAGATCATAAGACAAGGTACCAAAGGAATTGTGAAGATTCTTAGTGAGCAATTTGGAAATTTTAGATATATCCCCGATGAAAACGCATCTGACAGTGATCAATTTTTCTTCATTGTTAATGACGGAAAGTTGGATTCCGCGCCAGCGAAAATTACCATTTTGATTGAGTGAGTCTATCACTGTCTACTTGTGGTTTGCGAAAGAAAAAATCTATAAAATTCAACAGTTGCCTTCTACACTATTTTTCAGTAAACAAATAATGGTTATCAAATTACATCGATAACATGATTTTGCCGTTTCGTTCACTCTTCCTTGCAAATTCAATCGCTTCATGAATTTGATCGAGTGAATAACATGCTTCAATTGGAACTGTAATATTGTGTTGCTGGATAATGGTTGTTATTTTATCAAACATTGCTTTAATTTTATCTGGATTTGTATGTTTAAACCAGGCGCTTATCCAAAAGCCGTAGAAACTGATATTTTTAAAAATCAAAAGAGCATTTCCAATCATAACGGGTTGCATGCTCATTGCGCCATAAGTAACCATTTTGCCATTGCCCCCGAGTGATTTTGCTATTTCCTTTGCACTCAGACCACCCACAGCATTTATCCCTAATTTAATACTGGCGTTGTCGGTTTCGTTCTTTACTACTTTAGACAACGGTTCTCGATCGACAATTACAATATCAGCACCGAGGTCTTTAAGTTCTTGAATTAGTGACTCACGGCGCACGATGTTAATTGTTTTAATCCCTTTAATTTTTGCAAATTGAATGATAAATCGACCGACAGCTGAGTTTGCCGCATTTTGTATCAGCCAGTCCCCGGCTTTCAATTCTATGAAGTCATTCAATAACCGCCAAGCAGTTGGCGGATTAACGGCGAGCATGGCTCCTTGATTTATGTCAAAGCTATTTTTTATTTTTATTAAATGGTGAGATTCGCAGATTCTTTTATTGCACCATGCCCCGAGTTGATTCGGGAAGATCACTTTATCACCGCCTTCAATCTTTGTTACGCTTGGCCCTGTTTCCAGTACAATACCTATTCCTTCATTACCTGGAACCGCCGGTAAATCCGGTAAAATGCCATACTTGCCTTCAACCAAATTTATATCAGCCGGGTTTATTGGTGATGCCTTCATTTCCACCAAAACCTGGTTTGGTTCAAGATCGGGAAGTTCTCTTTCCCGGTAAATTAAATTTTTGTTGGGATCTCCGAATTCCTTTAGTACAATTGCATGTGATTTCATTTTTCATTGTCTTGATTTTTATATTTCACTGATGTGTACATACTCAGTGGTCCCCATTGACATTTACACTATCTTCATTTTTTCTTAAATCAAGAGTACCTATCTGCTAAAGTATTCTTTAGAATTCTCTCCTCTCTTTCTATCTTGGCTACTCCTAAAAAAAACGAATTTTTCATTGATTTAATTTTCTTTGGCTATATTGTGGGTATTAATACGCACAATATAATCAAAAATCAAGGAATTATA
>JAJFLO010000170.1 GCA_021772675.1 Verrucomicrobiota bacterium
ACCAAAACCAATAATGACTAACCAGTCTTAGGCTTTTTACCAAAACATCACCGCCTCAATACGTACAAATTAAACAGGGGAGAGATAACGATTTCACACCCTTTCTTCCTTGCAGACAATGGCCTTCTCCATAAACGCAAAGGATCGGCAAGTAGCCCGTCTTACGACGGGTTTATCCCTCAATTCGGACTCTCCCAGTTATAAAACCGTCCGATCTCATCTCACGAGGCTGCATTGTTCGTCTTCGTACTACGGTCTGTGAATTTGGCGAACACCCCAGACTGGGTACACCCACCAAAAAGTGAGCTGTCTCGGTGTCATGTCGGGGCAAGTTCAGCCCGTGTGTTACCACACGAACCCGCCCCCAGCCTATACACCCAAAAGGACAATTGGTGTAACAAATTCCTTTCAATTTGCTAGATTATGAGGTCAAAACCTCGAACGCGGCAAGATTCAACACGAAACCCTTCCGGCTCTTCTCTTCATCGGGAGAATGGTCCAGCACATCCTCCCCAAGGGCTTCCAGCGCATCCGCTACTATGGCTTCCACAGTAATGTCCGCTACGAACAGGTGCGGGGTCAGATTCAACGACTAGTACCACGCAACCAACCAACCGACCCTCGCGGCTACCGCATATTGCCTCGAAAACCGTTTCAGCTTCTGTTCCTGGAAACTTATCGTAAAGATCCTTTGAAGTGGCCATCATGCGGTGATACTATGCAACTGGAGTGTCTCTGGCACCCCAAGTATGGCTTCATCGCTGACATGATGCACAGCTACAACGAATATGAGGACACTGGATTGTAATGACCACCGAGAATCAATCCGATAACTGGAACGATGATCCATTCACAGCGCCCAGCGAATGGTACCCATACCACTGCTGTGCCTGTAAATGCAAAATGTGGGTCGAAGAAATCGTTGTTGATGCATTTCCAACGACTGGCCCTGGCAATTGTCCTATATTATTCTGCCCTGAATGTGGAAAAGACTTCATCAGACACACATCAGGACAATCTATCATGTCAAAAACTGATCCAAACGTCTCTCAACAACAATAAATCTCGAAAAAAGAATTCCTAAACGATGAACCCAACCGGTTTCGCCGGGGATTTTTATTGCAATAAGAACAACTTAGAATACAAATTCCTATACTATCAAGTTAGAGTACACTCCAACTTGACACACACAAAGTCGACTCAAGCAGCAACACAGGTACTCTTTGCCGAACATATCAAAGGGTGTATTTTCATTAATTAACCGAAGGGCCAAAATATGATTATCAGGATTTTCCAGATTACTATTCATCCTGAATTTAGACAACATTTTGAAAGAGATTTTGCCACGATCTCGGTGGAAGCCGTGGAAACGCAGAAAGGATTTATTTCATGTGAGATCGGAAAACCGACCCAATGGAATCGGGACGATTATGCGATGATTACAAAATGGGCAGATGAAGAATCGCTCAGAAGTTTTGCTGGAGATAAGTGGAACACAGTAGTCATTCCCAACGGTATGAATAAGTACGTGAAATCATCCTCTGTTGTGCACTATGATATAACAGGATAGGCCGGCGGACGTATTTTTACCGAAAGTTACAGTTTCGGAGCCGATGTTTAGCTTCCAACCGTCATAGCGCGAGGAGTAAAAGTGTCTGAATACCGAGTAAACCTAGTTTGGCGAAGAGACAGGTCCGACTTTGAATACAAGACGTATTCTATAAATCATTTTTGGAAATTCAAGAACGGCTTAGAAATTGAAGCATCTGCATCTTCCCTATTTTGGGGTGATGCAAGCAAGATTGACCCGGAAGAAGCTTTTGTTGCTTCATTGTCTAGCTGCCATATGCTGACTTTCTTGGCAATTTGTGCACATAAACGACTAATGGTTGCTAGCTATGAAGACCACGCGGTTGGTTATCTAGAGAAGAATGGAGATGGCAAACTAATTATTAACAGGGTTGATCTCCATCTTAAAATAGAATTTGACAACAACACACCAGTGAGTAATGACCGATCTCACCACGACTGTTTTATCGCGAATTCAGTAAAAACAGAGATTAAGACGATAATTGAAACGTAGGATTCATTAGCCAGTCGCTTGGCTACCGAGTTTCAGGGCACGTTAAAAAACTGAAAGCAAATACAAGAGCATTAAACCGTGAGTTTACCAAATAACCATATAGCGGAGCAGTACAACAGTTTAGTGGCAAAGCATTACGCGGCTTATAGGCCGCCTTTTCATCAGTTGATTCTTACACGCGTTATCAGTGAGGACGAATCGTTTCGAACTGGATTGGATATTGGATGTGGGACGGGATATTCAAGCATTGCACTTTCTAAATATTGTGAGCAGGTCTTTGGCCTTGATTCGAATGAATCGATGTTAGATAAATCTTCTGAGCGTCCGAAGATCACTTACATCTGCGGCTCAGGAGACGATCTCAGCTTTGTCCCGGTACAGAGTATAGATATTGTCTCGTTTGCCGGGTCGCTTTATTACACGAAGAGCGAAATTCTACGAATCGAATTGTTGAAAGCTTGCAACCCGGAGGCAGTAATTATCGTCTACGACTTCGAAATATTAATTGAAAAAGCGATGGCCGACATCGGAATTGAGTCGCAATTTGTTAGTTCAAACTATAATCACGCAATTAACATTTCGGATTGGACATGTTTTTTACCAGAAACGGTAGCAATAGAACAAATTTATTGGGAATTTTCGTCTACAGAATTAGCTCATATCATGCTGGCAGATTCAAATCGCCTCAAGATCTTTTCGGAAAAGTTTCAGGGAAGCGATCCTTGCAAGTCTATTGTTGATTATTTTAAGTCAAATGGATTGAAGCATAGACTTTATGCCGACATTTATTTTTCGAGATATCGAATATCCTTAACTTAAAAGTTTGACTCTGCGTATAACGGGGCCTGAGTAGTAATGGAACGAAATGTACCGCTAAGGATTTCAATTTCTGAGAATGCATGGAGAGTAATTAGTGTCTGTCCCGAAATATATAAAATACTATTAAAGAAATAGTTACAACTGAAATTTGAAATGAGTTTTCACTGAAAATGGTACAATTCCACGCATAGGTCTGGGGGAATTACGTTGTGTGATATTCATAACAACTTCTAAATTAGGTAGTTACTATTTTTCTGAAAAACTCTTGGAGTTGATGGACGTAAAATTACTCATCCGTAGCAACCTGTTGATAACTCGATTTCTGAAAATAAACTAAATCCATAACATGTTTTCATAAAACAGGTTGTGGCTTTGTAGAAATTTAATATTTCGAAATTCGCCTTTTCGGGACAGACACTAATTATGAAACCGAAGGAGTTGGTTAAAAACTGGGTCAAGGTCAAGGCATTCAATCACGGCGATGCGGACTCAATTGCAGAATTTTATTCTGAAGATATAGTCAATCATCAAGTAGCATTGTCGTTTTTGTGAACGACTTTTTGAACGGTAATCAATTGCAGCAATCTGAGAATACCCTTTTCGTGAAATGGACATAAAGGTGCGTCGACTCATGACCACTAAAAAAGTCAAAAGAGCTTAAAATTCTTTGCTGGAGATCAGCCATCTCCTTATGTTCACTTCATATAGTTTTCTGCCTGTTATGAATTAGAGCTAAACAGCTTCATCAATAAACACTCGATTGTTGCAACTAAGTAGTGATGCGATTATTAGCGTAGTAATAATTTGCCCATTTTCTTCTTATTTGCATTACTGTTGGTGTTAATTGTTAAGCTGTCAGTCTGGTTCAGTTATATGACACGGCAATTTTTCCACTAGGATTTTTTATTGATTCTCAGTAGATTCTTGGGATATAATTTTATCTTTCAAGCGGTAACTTTCTCCCTCGATGGTGATCACTTCGGAATGATGTAGAACACGGTCAAGTATAGCGCTGGCTGCCATGACATCCTTGTTAAAGACCAAATGCCAATCCTTGAATATTCGGTTGCTTGTCAAGACGGTGGAGGCCCGTTCATACCGATTCGAAATGACTTGAAAGAATAATTCGGTTCCATGGTCATCAATAGTAAAATATCCCAGTTGATCAATGATCAACAAAGCCGGATGGGTGTATTTCTTTAATTCGGGTATTAACTGATTGGCTTGGCAAGCGGCTTTCAACTTGAGAATCATCTCTGCTGCGGTGGTGAACAGTACGGTATGGGCTTTTCGACAGGCTTCACGGGCTAAGGCAATGGAAAGATGGGTTTTTCCAAGTCCGGTTAAGGCGATAAATACAGGATTAATTTTTTCGGTAATAAATGTCAA
This sequence comes from Verrucomicrobiota bacterium, assembly GCA_021772675.1. Lineage (GTDB taxonomy): Bacteria > Verrucomicrobiota > Lentisphaeria > JABSQK01 > JAJFLO01 > JAJFLO01. Next base: position 4,292 of record JAJFLO010000170.1, read on the forward strand.
GGTAGACAGATGCTGAATTTGCTGGCGATTGATTTTTGAAGGATGATGCCACTGAAACATATCGAGGGTCTTAATGTATGGCAGATGAGCTTGACTGAGACGTCGTTTCACTGACCGTGCCAATCGCTCGGCTGCTTCCTGAGCAATCAATTCATTTAAGAATTCCATGTGCGAAAGGTTGGTGCGAGCACTTTGTGCCGCAACGCTTTCATAGTTTTGAAGAATTGTAGGTAATTTGAGATAGTTAAGATTTTCCTGGAGAGTCTTATTTTCGAAATTCATTGGTCGTTTTCCTTTTTATTATCCATGTTTTTTGGGTCATCGTTGCTTTGGAGATTGGTTTTGTCACTATTGTGGGGCTCGTCTGGGCAATGCCTATCGATATCATAAGCGTTCATATCTACAGGAGGGATATCTTGTTGTAAATAATCCTTCTTACGCATGAGATGTAATGCCTTGATATGGGGTTCAACAGCTTGTCTTTGTTCAAGTAGATTGGTGATATACTCACTGCTGAATGCATGCAGTTCGAGGGCATCATCGAGTGCCCGAATGACTTTTTCTTTTCCGTATATCTCTGTTAACGCCATGATCTTTTTTATGTGCTGGGTTGGATTCAGACGCTTCTTTTTGAGATTTTGATAATAGGTTTCGGCGTTTGGTGACAGGCTGAGAAAGTTGGCAAGCATTTTTTGCTCCCTGGCATTTTTTCGTTGCTCAAGTAATTGTTTTGGATGGCTGGGATCTTCGATGTCCTTATTTCTTTCATAAGAGCGTGAGTGTCTGGCAATAAGTTTTCCATTATGGTAAAGAACAATGGTATCGGGATAAGCGTATAAGGTAAGGTGGCTGGAGGAATACTCTGCAGGTACTGAATAGCGATTGGCATCGTAATGAACCCGAAAGAGTTTATTGCTTCTGACTTCCTTTGTCATCGCACAGTCATAGTGATTTAGGCCTAAAGGAATAAGAAGTGATTTTTCATCGGCAAAAAGCTCAATAGGCATTCGCTTGGTTTGGCCGTGAATGCGAACATTGGCAATAGTTTTTAGCCATGTCTTTGCCTGGGTATTCACTGCGGCCAACGAAGAAAGTGTCAGCCCGTTGAGAAAATTTGACTTTATATAGCCAATATTACTTTCAACGCGACCTTTTTGGTAGGGTTTTCGTACCCCGCAGGCCTTGATTTTGAACCCATAGTGATTGGCTAAATCTAAATAACGGGGATTGACAACAACATCATTATATCGTGGATGCTCCAGAATGGCTGCTTTGCAGTTGTCAACCATGATTTCTTTAGGCATTCCACCGAAAAATTTAAACGCATTGCAATGCCCCATAAGAAAATGTTCGAGTTTCTCAGAAAGTATGAATTCAAGATAGATTAAACGGCTGTAACAAAGAGTTATGACAAATACGGACAAGCGGCGAATGGTATTACCCACATTGATTTTTCCGCAATAGCCAAAATCGACTTGCGCACTATGTGCAGGCTCAAATGATAAGGTCAAATAGGCCTGTTTTTTCGTCGGTCTGTGTTGATGAACAAAATCTTTGACTGTCGAATAAGAGCCGCGATACCCCTGTTCTTCGAGTTGTTGAAAAATCTGAACAGCTGTGTACTCATGTTTACTGAGTAATTGCCGAACAGAGGCCTTAAATGGATCAAGGATTTTGTCAAGAACTCTTGATTTTCGTTGCTCATAACGATCTTTTTTGATCCACTTTTTTACAGTTTTTGTAGTTAGCCTGAGCTTTCTGGCTATCTGTTGCGGTGTCAGTTTGTCGTTTTCGTGCAGGTTCTTTATTTGACAGTATGTGTGATAGTCAATCATGGTGAATTCCTTTCAATAATTGTGTTAATAATTTCGCTGACAGGTGTGATTTTTTTGCTGCGTGAGAAGTTATTTTCCAAGAGCCTCGGCGGTGTTATCGGTGCCGGTGCCTTCAGGGGAGCAGGAAACATGGGAGGTTGATCATCGTCATCATTATCGTTGCCGGTTTTCTCCGGCTTCTTTGGAGCTGGAGCAGGACGTGACATAACTCCGGTATAAAACTTGAGCTCCAACACTTGATAAAGCGGCTCTTTATAAGCGATAAGACCTGCAATGCCAAGTTCATTTCGTGCTTTTCTCAGAGTTTGCAAATTCATAGTAAGGTATTTTTTCATGGAATTGTCTGAATAATAAGACAATCCTTCGGTATCAGCGACAGTGACCAGGAACAGATATAACGCCAATGCTTCCGAAGTACATTGGCAAATATGGCGGTCTCTGACTAATCGATGATCAACCCAGCTGAAAGTGGAAGGGATGTGACGTTTACGTTCCGGACAAATGAGATATTTTCTGATCATGATGGTTCTCCTTTTAGGTGATGATGACTATTTTTTTGATTTTCCCTATACCATGGAGGCCATTTCTATCACCCTTAATGAGCGTCCCGTAACGATATTTGTAACCTATTGTTATTTAATTAATTAACGCAAAAGCGAGCGTCCCGTAACCCGAAGTCTCTTACTGAGCGAGCGTCCCGTAATTGCTCGGGCGAACGTCCAGTAACAGAAAAAAAACTAACTTTTGAGACTGGTGGGTTGATATTCTTATATTTTGGCACTTTGAAAACCGTCTATTTTGATTTTGACAATAGTTCACCGTGTACTTTTGGTGATTTTTGATTTTACCAGAAGCAATAATTGATGACTTTGATGTAGAAATGCC
>JAJFLO010000018.1 GCA_021772675.1 Verrucomicrobiota bacterium
ATATCGAACAAGGAATGTAGAATGACGAAGGAAAAAACTTCATGATTCTACATTCCTTGTTCGATATTCGATATTATTTTTTTTTGCATTTTCTATCACAGCATACTCAAAAGTGTAAACTATCTTGTGAAGCATCCCGAAAAAAAGACACAATGTCATCATTCGAGCCTTAGCATTCAAATGGATGCGCATTATGTACCGATGCTGGAAAGAGGATAAACCCTATGATGAGATCGTATATATCAAAACTCTAAAAAAGAAACAAACAGAGCTTTTGAAATATATTTCGGAAACGGCTTTTTCGTGATTGAAATTTCAAAGAACAATTAATGATTACAGCACAATGAAAACTGTTAATAAGTCTGTTAATAATAAAAAATGAAAAACAAAAGAATAATAAAAAAAGCTTGACACCCTATCTCAGAAGGCTTTTCGAACGGGGTCTAACTAACGAGTTCTCAGACACCAATGCATCGTAACTGTAGAGCTAACAATTAAAGTACAAGAAAGTCCTTTTTAATTAAAGTTTCCTATATTTAGGACCTCCATCTTTCAAAGGGAGGTCTGAAGTTAATTACCGACTGGTAGCCGACAAGTTATACTCGCCATGGTTGATTACATTAAGAAAAATTAATCCCCACCCTGTGAATCATTAGATACCTGATGATTCATTTCTAATGCTGGACTCGGGGCCTTTGGATGTCCGCATACCTTTGCTGGAACACCAACAGCGGTACAATGGGGAGGGATATTTGTTAATACGACACTTCCGGCGCCAATTTTTGCACCATCACCAATAATAACATTGCCCAAAATTGTGGCATTCGCACTGATTAATACGCCTTCACCAATTTTTGGATGGCGATCTCCTTTTTCTTTACCTGTTCCACCTAACGTTACCTGATGCAAGATAGAGACATTATCTTTGATAACGGCTGTTTCTCCAATAACAAGTCCTGTCGCGTGGTCGATTAATATTCCGTTACCGATTTTCGCGGCTGGATGAATATCAACAGCAAAAACTTCCGAAACTCGATTTTGGATTGCCAATGCCAAAGATCGTCGTTTATGCGACCACAACCAATGTGCAATGCGGTATGACTGTAGTGCATGAAATCCTTTAAAATATAGTAAAGGGGTCATATAACCTTTACATGCAGGATCACGTTCTTTGACAGCCGACAAATCAGCACATACACTGATTCCCATTTTGGGATCTTTTTCGAAGGCTGAACAGAATAATTCCATTAATAAAATTGATTGAAGGACGGGACTGGCAAGTTTATTTGCAAGTATAAAACCTAACGCATTTTCTAATGATTTATGGTTGAGTATTGCTGCATGAAAAAAACTGGCGAGTAGTGGTTCTTTCTCCACATCCTTCATGGTATCTGCACGAATAGACTCCCACATGCGATCAGTTTGAGAATGTAATTTAGACATAAATGTTACGAATGGTTATAAGAATATATGATTGGTTAATCGGATTTGGTCCAATCTAAGATTTCGGTTGGTAGTTTTGTTATATCTTTAATTGTTGCAACTTTATTCTGAGGAGTCGTAATTTGTTCTTCTATTTTCTTACCCAATAGTAAGCGACCCATGGGAGTGTCATAGGACAGAATATTTTTTTCTGGTATACTATCCCATAACCCGAGGATATAATATGATTCCATTTTATCACCTTCAAACTCCAATGTAACGGTGCATCCGGGAATTACTGATTCAAAATTAACGACTTCGCTATAATCAGTACCTCTAATTTCTTTGAGGCCTTTTTCAAGTTCCCCTCGCTTGATCATTAGTAATCGCTGTTCTTCTTTTGCGGCTTTATATTCAGCATTTTCACGTAAATCACCATAACTCCTTGCATGGGCGATTGCAGCGCTGTTTTGAGGGATTCTCTGATTTATAATTTTTTCCAGTTCCTTCTCTCTGATAATTATACTTCTTATTGAAGTTACTTTTTCGATCGGTTTTTTAGGTAAGACTTTTTTCTTATCTTCTACTAGCGATTGCACATCAGGGAAAATCCGCAAAATCTTAACTAATAAACTTTGTTGTTCACCTTTGTTAAGCAGGGAAATGTTTTTTATGGATTTTACAAATGTGCTAATGCCTTTTTCGCTTCCATTATCCATCAACACTGTCTGAAAGGTTTGATCATTCATTAAAAGCTTAAATAAATCTTTTTGAGCTTTAGCATATTCTCCTTTTACTTTTTGGTTTAATATCTTGAAAACGACGACATGATTTGCAAGTGTTTCATTAATTTCGGGATTCTTCTGCTTCCATAGCCAGACGACTGCGTCGGAAGTGGCTGTTTTCTTTTTAAGTTTTGTATGTGCAATGTCGAATAAGTCTTGGTCAGAGACGTTAAGATTTACTAAAACTTTTTCGGCTGCAGCCCAAAACTTTAAGGGTAATACAGTTATTTGGTCGAGTAACCATTCTTTGGAATTTCCGTAATATGAAACTGTAAGCCAGTTTGCGACCAGTTTAGACGGAAGTTTGCATGTAAGCAAAATAAAAGTGTCTAAGTCTGACCAGATGAGTGTATTTTTAGGTAATTCCTGAATCATATCTACAAGCCAATCTTGTTTTCCACATAATGACCACAACGAAGATAAAGTATCACGGAAAGCAATGAGTGAATTTGGTTTGGTTGCCTCAATCTTAAAAAGTTTTAGTAAATGATTTGCTTCATCATCTCCTACTTTAATTGAAGTTAACCCCTGTAGACATAATTTTAATTCTTCTAAACCTCGAGCTTGATGCCATTCTCTTGGTTTGCTGGACGTCGAGATTTGTTTACTTTTTTTCGAATTACCCTGCTTCCATTCATTATAACTCAGATTATTTACCCGTTTGGAGGACAATAATGTATCCATAACAGATCCAGGATTTGTCAAATTTGGAATAAAACTTTTCGCTAAATATTCTTCAAATTCTTTTGAATTCTTCTGAATCTTGATATTATTTTCACTATTTTCAATAATTGGCTTAATGAAAGGATTGTTATTTGTGATTGACAATGTATTCATTGCCTGGGTTAAACTAAGATGTTGCTTACTTTGGAATTGAATATAGACAAGGTCACTTAAGGCATCTATTTCTACAATATGTCCCATTCCATATGAGTTGTGCCACACTATACATTTTCCTTTCATCAGAGAAAATGTATTCCACCGTTTAATCACATCACCAATATTGGTTGATTGATCGAATAGACCGAGTGATCGAATTAATCCTGCAGGATCCGGATAGGATGCCTGCTTATTGCGAAAAATAACAGCAAGTGTGTCTCGCAATTGCAAAGAATCTATACCTAATTCCGCCAAATCGATAAGTAACTCCTGAATTGGTGTATTAGATAATACAAAATCGATATCATCCAGTATCAGATTTATGTTTTCTGAAATTGCGATTTTTAAGCTGTCGGGAAGATTTTTGTTTTTATATTGACCTAATAAATCATGAAGCGTTAATATGGCTTCGTGATCATTTTCAGCAATTTTTAGTATTGTCTCTTCTATTAAGGTTAACTCTTCTGTTAGTGTTGCCATATTAATTTTCATCTCCATATTTTTTCTCAAAAACCTGTAAACTGATACCTAACATTTTTGCTGCTTTTTCTTTGTCACCCTTTGTTACTTTTAAAACCTGGTCAACATATTCTTTTTCTTTCGTTTTTATGAATTTCTTTAAGGACCACCATCTTAAGTCGACTTCGTCAGAGTAGCCAAAAATGCTATCTTTACCTTTCATATAACACATGCGGATTGGGACCGGTAAATCTCCGATTTGAATTTTTCCGTTTTGGCTTGTTTTTGCGGACCGGTAAACTGTAGTTATCAATTCTCGAATATTACCAGGCCAAGTATATTTCCGCATGGCATTTTGGGCATTTCGTTGTATCGTTTTTTGGGTATTTTCCTGTTTATTAGACTGTATGAGGAAGTAGTGAATCAACTGCGGAATATCATCCATTCTTTCTTTGAGTGGAGGAACGCAAATAACATTCTCAGTAAACATTGCCATCAAGTCTGATAGAAACCCTTGTTGATTTACTTTATTTTCAAGTTTTTGCGTTGTGTCGGCTATGACACGAACATCAATATGTATTTCCATATCACTACCTGACCTGCAAATTTTTCCCTCACGTAAAGCTGCCAGCAATTTATGCTGAATTTCCAGTGGTAATGCGCCTATTTCCTCGAGAAATAACGTGCCTCCATTTGTTTTTTCAATGATTCCTTTTGTAATTACAGGAAGTCCCTTAATTATGTTTCCGTCGTCGTCTGAAGGTTGTTCAACGATACCAAACAGAGCGCCATCAACCAACATGTCCGGGTAGATTGCACAATTAAAATTAATAAACGGATTGGAAGCACGTTGGCTGAATTCATGTAATGATTTGGCGACAAGTGATTTCCCTGTACCACAATCACCATATACTAAAACTGGATCATTGGTGATAGCCAAATTTTTCATCATTTCGTAAACCTGCCGCATTTGCGGACCGTCGCCAACAATATTATTAAAGTGTTTCTTTACTAAGAAAACCTTTTTATCTTGATCGTCTGAATCCTTCTCTTCGCCTGAAAGTTTTCTGAGATATTTCATTGCCCGTTTAACTGTTGATTGCAATTCATCGATTTTAAATGGTTTGCAAATGTAATCAAACGCACCTAGTTTCATTGCCTTATTCGCTGTCTCGATCTTTGCAAAACCAGTCATCATTATAATTGGCACATCGGGATCAATTCGTCGCGCTTGCTGTAACAATGTGATTCCATCAAATGGTTTCATGACGATGTCGCAAAGGATCATATCAAATTCTTCGTTGCGAAAAAGGTTGAGCCCTTTGTCACTTGCTTCGACAGTTGTTACTTCAAATCCATCTCTCCCAAGGAGTGTTTTCAATACCGTCAAAATGCTGATATCGTCATCAATTATTAAAACTTTTGGTTTCATATTATATATACAATATTAATTCAGACTTTGTTCGGCCTGAAATACTTATAGATGCGATAGTTCCGGTTTTCCTACTGCGTAAACATTATACCCAATATCAAAAAGTTTCTGATGATCTAATATGTTTCGTCCATCAAATATGAAAGCGGGTTTTATCATGGTGTCGAATATTTTTTTGTAGTCCAACGATTTATATTCTTCCCATTCAGTCAATATTGCAAGCGCGTGGGCGTTTGTTGCGGCCGTGTAGGGATCCAATTCGAATTCAATTTGATCGATAAACTGTTCAAGATCCTTTTTCGCATTTTTAACTGCCTTGGGATCACTGATAGTTAAACTTGCACGTTCTTCCAGTAATTGTTTGCAAATATCGATTGCCGGACTTTCTCGTGTATCCCCCGTATTGGCTTTAAATGCAAATCCCAAAATCACGATTTTTTTATCGACTACGGTATTAAACATACTTTTAATCATTCTGGTAACGAAACGCTGCTTTTGGTAATTGTTCATGAAAACTACCTGTTCCCAGTAATTTGCGACTTCGCTCAAACCATAATATTCACAAAGATAGACCATATTTAGAATATCTTTTTGAAAACATGAGCCGCCAAAACCAATACTTGCATTTAGAAATTTGCTGCCTATTCGTGAATCTGTACCGATTGCTTTTGATACTTCTTCCACATCGGCCTCTGTCGCTTCGCATAATGCAGAAATTGCATTGATAGAACTAATTCTCTGAGACAAAAATGCATTCGCAACTAGTTTTGATAATTCGCTGGACCAGAGATTTGTTGTCAGTATTTTTTCAGGTGATACCCAATGAGCATATATTTTCACTAGTTCACTCACGGCTTCTTGACCTGATTTTGAGTTGTGTCCCCCGATTAAAACGCGATCAGGATTCATTAAATCTCTAATTGCCGTGCCTTCTGCAAGAAATTCTGGATTTGATAATACTTCAAAATGAACTCCCTTATCATGCGAATTAAGAATTCTTTCCATAGCTTCTGCGGTCCGAACTGGCAATGTACTTTTTTCAACTACGATCTTGTTTGAGTTAGAATGTGTTAATATTTGACGAGCTGTTTTTTCCCAATATTGCAGGTCGGCAGCCTTACCAGCACCTATCCCAAATGTTTTTGTTGGAGTATTAACACTTACAAAAATGATATCAGCCTTACTAATATTCCCCGAAACATCGGTGGAAAAAAATAGATTTTTATTTAATGTTTCCTCAACAATGGGCTTCAAGTCGGGTTCATAAATTGGAAGTGTGTCAGACTGCCATTTTTGAATTCTGTCTTCGTTTATATCAACTACTGTTATAGTGTATTCGGGGCATTTTTTTGCAATCATAGCCATAGTAGGTCCACCCACATAACCCGCGCCTATACATAGAATATTCTTCATTATAAATTCGCCTTTCTTTATAATCCTTTGGATTAAATGTTTATAGTGAAATTCAGTTTAATTTGTAACTGAAATAATAGGTTCTAAAGTATTTAAGATTCAATCTGTGAGCAATCATAGTTGATTTTTTTCCAGTTTTCTTTTTATAAAAGAATGTCATGGAGATCTGACTTTACGGGGCGTGGCTCAGTCTGGTAGAGCGCTGCGTTCGGGACGCAGAGACCGGAGGTTCAAATCCTCTCGCCCCGACCAGACCTAACGGCACCAGTGTAGCGTTGCATTATAAACTAGTTAATGCGGCACTACGCTGCTGTTGCATGTCCTAACCTTCCAAGGGAATTAAGAATGGATTTTCCAATGCACTTTTTATCCAGGCCAAAAAACGAGACCCGTCAGCACCATCAATAACGCGATGATCATATGACAGGGACAGCGGAACCATTAGCCTAGGTTCAAAGCTGTTATTAATATAGACAGCCTTTATTTCAGCTTTTGAAATTCCCAATATAGCAACCTCAGGCCAATTGATAATTGGTGTAAAATGGCTTCCGCCTATACCCCCCAAATTTGAAATTGTGAAGTTTCCACCCTGCATATCTTCCAGTTTTAATTTCTTGTTTCTAGCTTTGATTGCTATTTCACCCAATTCTACACTCAGTTCGATAATGTTCTTTTGATCTACATTCCGTATAACAGGGACTAATAAACCCCGATCTGTATCGACAGCGATTCCTATATTGCAATACTTCTTAAGTGTAATTGCGCTATTTTTTAAATCAACACTGGCATTAAATTGCGGAAATTTTCTCAATGCTGCTGATAATACTTTCAACATAATCGCCGTTATTGTCAATTTTCCCCCCGCATCGGATGCCTTTTTCGCAAACTGCTTTCGTTGAGACTCCAAGTCGGTTATGTCTGCATTATCAAATTGTGTGACATGAGGAATGGATGACCAGGCGAAACTCAGATGTTCGGCGGTTTTTAACCGTACATTGTTCATTGGCTGAACTTCGATGTCGCCCCATTTTCCGAAATCAGGTAATTCCTTGGTGTCGGTTATCGATCCATGAGGAGAGGAATTTAATGATTTTGCATAAATCTTTACGTCGGCAATGGAAATGCGCCCGGCAGGTCCGCTGCCCGCCACGTTACAAATATCAACCCCGATTTCTCTCGCGAATCGACGAGTAGACGGAGCTGCAGGTACCAGCCTGACATTTTCAGCAAAATTACTAGAATCTGATTGCAAAATTTTCGTAACAGGTAGCTCTACCTCAACTTCTTTATTTACTAAAGGTTGATTCTCAACTTCAGCAAGGACATCGATTTCAGCGGTTTGATCGAGTTCAGGCTTCACGGTCATATCATTATCGCAATCTATAGACAAGATGATCTGTCCAATTTTGACTGTGTCACCTTCTTTTATATGTATTTTTTTTACTGTTCCGTTTTTCGCCGCAGGGATTTCGATTGATGCTTTATCTGTTTCTAACTCAACAATATTTTGGTCACTTGTAATTTTTTGACCAGGGCTTACCAGAATTTTAACGACTTTACCTGTTTCGATATTTTCGCCGAGATGGGGCAAGTGGGTTTCATGAACCATAGGTTTTTACCTTTCATTTTAACTGAACAGCCCTTCGGGTGTTATCAGGACATTAAAGGATTTAACTTGGCTGGATTAATCTTCAAATCCTTTATAGCTTTATTTACTACAGTGGATTTCAACTTTCCTTCATCCATTAGTGCGGTAAGCGTAGCAAGGACGATATACCTTGAATCAACTTCGAAATGATCTCTAAGTGCTTCACGAGTCTCGCTGCGGCCAAATCCATCAGTCCCAAGAGAAATGTAGGTTCCAGGAATCCATTGAGCGATTGAATTCGGCAACATCTTCATATAATCCGATGCAGCAACGAATACACCTGATTCCTTTTCCAACGCCATACTTATATAGGGTTTCTTTTTTGCTTTCTGCGGATTAAGCATGTTCCAACGTTGAACATCCTGCGCATCTCGTCGTAATTCATTGTAACTTGTCACGCTCCATACGTCTACCGAAACCTTGTACTTCTCTTCCAAAATTGCCTGGGCGTCTAAAACGAGATTCATGATGGAACCACTGCCGAATAGGTGTGCTTTATATTCACTCTTTTTTAGATTTGCCGGTCTGAATTTATATATACCCTTAATGATTCCTTCGGCAGCATTTTTAGGCATTGCCGGCATTGAATAGGGTTCGTTCCCTACGGTGATATAATAAAAAATACTTTGCTGTTCGTGGTACATTCTTTTTATACCATCTCGAATAATAATTCCCAGTTCGTAGGCAAATGCCGGGTCATATGTTATTACATTTGGTACCACAGTAAATAGAATATGACTATGACCATCCTGATGTTGAAGTCCCTCTCCGTTCAGAGTTGTTCGACCGGCAGTTCCACCTAACATAAATCCCCGGCTCCTGCTATCTGCCGCAGCCCATACTAAATCGCCAATGCGCTGAAAACCAAACATTGAATAATATATGAAAAAAGGAATGGTATTTACTCCATGGTTTGCATACGCGGTACCAGCTGCTATGAAAGTTGACATCGAACCAGCTTCTGTGATGCCTTCCTCGAAAATTTGACCATCAGTTGCTTCTTTATAATACAATAATTGATCAGAATCTACGGGTTCGTATAGTTGACCGACATGTGAATAGATCCCGAATTGCCTGAACAGCGCTTCCATACCGAACGTTCTGGCTTCATCCGGAATAATCGGAACAATTAAGTCACCAATTTTTTCATCTTTAAGTAACTTTGATAATATTCGAACAAAGGCAAATGTGGTAGAAATCTCGCGTTCACCCGTACCTCCATTGAATTCATTAAAGAGTTTTTCAGCCGGAATCGCCAGCGGTTTTGTGCGTGCCTGCCGATTGGGCAGGTAACCATTCAATGCTTTTCTTCGCTTATGTAGATACTTCATTTCCTCACTATTTTCGGGAGGAACATAAAACGGCGCCTGAGCAACATCTTTATCCGAGATTGGAATACCAAATCGGGTTCGAAATCGAGACAGTTCTTCTTCATTTAGTTTTTTCTGCTGATGGGTAATATTTTTTCCTTCTCCTGCTTCCCCGAGCCCATAGCCTTTAATTGTTTTTGCCAATATAACTGTGGGAGACCCGGTATGTGCTAGTGCAGCATTGTACGCCGCATATACTTTTTCCGGATCATGTCCGCCTCGTCTCATATGTTGAATTTGTTGATCGGTTAAGTGTTCAACCATTTTTAAAAGTTCGGGATGTTTACCGAAGAAATGATTCCTTATGTATTCGCCCGATTCAACGGTATATTTTTGGTATTGTCCGTCGACAACTTCATCCATTCTTTCAATAAGCTTGTTGGCATTTCCACACTTAAGCAATGGATCCCAGTCATCTCCCCAAATGACCTTAATGACATTCCATCCAGCACCTCGAAAGATAGATTCAAGTTCTTGAATTATCTTACCATTGCCTCTAACGGGTCCATCCAATCTCTGAAGATTGCAATTTATAACAAAAATGAGATTATCTAATTTTTCCCTGGAAGCCAGCGTAATTGCACCAAGCGACTCGGGTTCATCAGTTTCTCCATCTCCCAGAAATGCCCAAACTTTTCCATTGCGATGAGGCTTTAAGCTGCGGTCTTCCAGGTATCGCATGAATCTGGCCTGATAAATAGCACAGATTGGTCCCAGGCCCATTGATACGGTCGGGAACTGCCAAAAATCCGGCATTAGCCATGGATGTGGATAAGAAGATAATCCACCACCAGGTTGCAGTTCTCTTCGGAAGTTTTCCAGCTTTTCACGGCTTAATCGACCTTCAACAAATGCTCTGGCATAGATCCCTGGTGATGCATGACCTTGAAAATAGACCAAATCTCCATCATAATCATCACTTTTCCCTTTGAAAAAATGGTTAAATCCGATTTCAAATAATGTTGCAGATGATGCGTAGGTTGAGATATGCCCCCCGACATCTGAATGTTTGTTTGCCCTTACCACCATTGCCATTGCATTCCACCGCACAATACTCTTAATACGCCGTTCGATATCCCTGTTTCCAGGAAACGGAGGTTGTTTTTCGATGGGGATTGTGTTGATATACGGGGTATTGGCGGTAAATGGAAATTCGACGCCTTTATTCTGTGCATGGGTTTGCAGCTGTCTCAGCAAATTAAGCGTTCTTTTTTTGCCGCCATTTTTAATCACCCATTCCAGAGAATTGAGCCATTCATCGGTTTCAAGATCGATTTCTAACTGATTGTTATTATCCATTTATCTAAAACCTTGTATAAAGTTCTGCTTTAACAAAAGTAAAGTTGCTATTTACCGAAATGTGTTATCTGGAAATCCCATACTTACCAAATAGCTAGGTTATTGTTTAACCGAATATCATGTTTGTTTCATGATAAGAGTTGTTGCAACTATCTGAATTCAAGCATATTACGATTCTGTGCAATTGGATTTCTCTAAATAACCAGGTAAGCGAGATAACATATCGTATAAAATTAAAAGATCAATTTTTAAATTTTATAGTGTTTAACAAAAAAGCCAGCACTTGCATGGCTGGCTTTTTAGAAAAAGATGCGATTAAATCAACTAATAAATCTACTCTTCAGAGGTAGATTCTGAGCTTTCTCCCTGTAGTTCATTGAACTTGTCTGCTTCTATGTCTGAAACTAACATATAAACATGCGACTGTTCAATAATCTGTGTGTAATTTCTCGTTAGCGAAAACCCATAAGTTTTGAACATTGTTTGATTGTTTTCATTGAGTTTCAATAGCAGGCCATCAAGTTCTTTTTGAATTTTCTTTTTATCTCTTTTCTTCTTGGTATTATCGATTTCAGCTTTTAGTTCAATCACTTTTTGGCGTTGTGCGCGTAACAGTTGCACATTCCGTTGAAATTCCTGGTTCGCTTCGGTACTGTTAAGAGAACAAACTTTGATTATTTTTTGCTGCTGATCTTCATCAGACATTTCACCTTGGGCAAATAGGTTGATAGCTGATAGCATGCAAAGACTGAGTAACACCATAGTTAATTTGAATTTTGCCATTATTAATCCCTTTTTCTTAGTTTTGGGTTAGTTTACTTGACCCAAATTGGGTGATTTTCGATGGCGAATTGTATCAATCTCTTCTTACAGCAAGTTATGATTTTCCTCGGCGTACTTACGGAAGTCATAAATCACGATAGACTACGACACTGAACACTTTATCCAACGTGGACCGCTCAACTTAGGTCTGAAAATAAAAGAGCCTAAAGTTAATTGAAATACTCATGTTGTCAATATTTTGGGAAAAACTTTTTCAGCAACTGGTTTCTTGATATTTTCAAATATTTATCTACTCTATGGCATCGAATTATTTTTATCTGTAATAATCCATCCGCAAAAATTAACAAAAGCTTGCATAACCATTAATTTTATTATTTGAGCTACTTGCAACAGTCTATTTAATGCCGCTGTACATCGGGATGAGGGCATGTGTGGTCAAAGACATTTTGCAAGACGCTCAGGAGAAAGAATCATGAAACACAGTCAACATGAGATAAATGGCAAACTAATTTCCGCATCACAGTATTTGGGAACATCATTTGATTCTGAGGTAATCCCTTTACACATCGACATCTCAAAGTCCTGCGGCCTACTAGAGGATGATGTCCTCGTGCTCGAAGCATTAGAGATTGAGGCTGCATCAATTGCTATTCGCTCACTAGCCTCTCTTGCAAAGATAAACGAACTTGATCATCTTGGAGGGGGCCTTGATCTCATCCCAGCATTATTATTGACTCTTGCTGTAACGGATTATCAACGAACTTTTTATACGATCGAGCATGCGCATACCAGTATCGGATATTACTCAAGCTTGGCTGCGCTGGGTTTTTTGAACAAAGACGATGTTATTGATGGTTTTCGCCGCGGCATTGATTTTCCAGGTCATGTTTCCTGGGTTCCAGGGGGGACGGAATTAAACGGAGGCCGTTTGGGTATCATGGTCCCGGTAGCGGTTGGCTTAGCACTTTCAAAGAAAGCAATTAACGATCACGGCAGCTGGGTAGTTACGCATTGTGGAGATGCCGGTTGGATCTCAGGTCAGGCGTTGAACGGGTTTGTCGGTGCATCACTCCATGAAGCACCGACGACGTTTGTTATGCATCGTAATGGAATTCAACTCTCGGGGTCCACAAACAGCATAATGGCAAAAGATCCACGAAAAATCATTGAATCAATGGGCATTACCATCATCGAAACACCATCTCTACACAAGTGCAAAACATTATATAAAGCGTATCAGGAAGGATTTGAGCTAGCTCAGTCGGGAAAACCAAACCTAATATACCCGACAGGAAGTAATCTGACAATCCGTGAATTTGCAGATCACCATGGGATTATAGAGGATGCGAGTTCTTTTGCAGAGAAACATAACGTTTCAATCGATTCCAAAATTTGGATTCCCGGATCACTGATGAGTTACAGAGATGTCGAATCGATGTTAGAGTGTATTTTCTTAGTTAATGAATTACGCGGTGGTGCAGGACACCATGACGGTCACATGAAGGAGCGTGATGTGAGTCGTGTTTTGAATAACCCTATGTTAAGGTTAAACAGTAAGCAGAAATCAGCCCTTGCTAACTACCGCTCAAAACCTAAGCGAAATGTAAAAACTCAGGCTCGCCCAAAACCAGGAACGTCTAACCTGGTATTGGATGACGAATTCGTTTCATCATTAAAGCTGCCTGAAACCGGCAAAGTCGTTAGTGCAAGAGCGGGGGTGGAAATTGCCTACGCTGCTATTGCCGAAACGTATCCGGAAAAAATGTTTGTCGTTAGCTGTGACCTTGATCCGTCAACTAAACTTTCAAAAGCTCGAGGCTACTTAAAATCGGATCATCAATTCGAGATGAGTATTCAAGAACAGGCTTCAGCGTTAATCGCAAACGGGCTTGCTTATGGAGGCAATCATCCGCAACTGAATGTCTTTTCTACATTTGCGGCATTTTTCGAGGGAATCGCCAGAGAGGGATTTGAACTGTGGCGTTATCAACGAAATTTAACCGGAGTAAACGAAGGGTTAAATGTTACGTTCCATTTATCGCATGTTGGTTCATGTACTGGCAGAGATCACTTTTCCGGCTGGAGTTTGGACTGGATAACATTAGCACTCGGCTATCTACCTTATTTGCACCGGTTTTATGCACCTGCAGACGCTATTTCTGCTTTTATTGCAGTGAGAGATCTTTCTGCTCATTATGGAGGACATATTATTGGTATCCCCAGAGATAATTTGCCCATATTAGAAAAACAAGATGGAAGTGGTCCACTGTGGGCCAGTACCGACAGATGGGTCGACATAACTGAATTCAGGAAATTTCCAGGAGCCAAGAGAGCCATTCTTGTAATTGGTGCACCTGCATTTCTTGCGGATCAGGCAGCGTTTGAGCTTAATAAAAAGGGCATCAAAACTGATGTTTATATTATCAATGGATTACCAATTTCTATTGATAAATTGTCTACCTTATTCTCGACATATTCAGAGGGGTTTGTTACTGTCGAAGACGGAATAATAGCAGATGCCAATTTTGGGCTTAGAGGCTTTGCAAGTGTGATTTCATCTAGTGTTGCGGCATCGGGCCAGAGACTTCCACTTGAACATATTGGCATCACTGATCCGAGAATTGCGCCATCAGAAGGGCATTTGGAAACCTGGCAGCACTTTGGTATCACCGCAGAAGCAATCGTGGATGCCATAAGTAGCTTAACATAAGTCCATAAATATACGTTGCCTCTTGAATCCTGAGCCTAATTATCTTCAGTAAAAATTGCACAGAATGACGGAATTATTTAGTAATGATAGGGTTGTAACTTCCCGATTTATTCTCAAATTACAATTAATTGGCAATCAGAGACATCGCGAATGAAGAAATTAATTTGTATCCCAACATTCAATGAAGCTGAGAATATTGGTGGGTTGCTAAAGGAAATATTGTCCTTAGACCTTGGTTTCGATATCGTTGTTATTGATGACAACAGTCCGGACGGTACATCGAAAATCGTTGAATCCTTAAAAGATTCATACGAGAACTTAAACTTGATAACACGGATCGATAAACGGGGGTTTGCATCAGCATATATTGACGGTTTTCAATACGGGTTAGATAATGGATATCAATTTATTGGGGAAATGGACGCCGATTTTTCGCATAATCCGAATGCCCTAATTGAGGTCAATCGTATTATTAATGAAGGACAATATGACTTTATCATTGGATCGAGATATGTTGAAGGGGGGCAAACGGTTAATTGGGGTATTATCCGCAAGATAATAAGCCGTTGCGGTAGTTCGTATGCAAGACTGGTTTTGGGACTATCTATAAAAGATTTAACCGGAGGTTTTAATTTTTGGTCAAACGAATGTTTAAATATGATCAATATTAAAAATCTCATTGCGGAAGGATATGTTTTCCAGATAGAACTTAAATATAAAGCACTTTTGAACAAGATGCGGTATATCGAATTTCCAATCACATTTGAAGATCGGCGGGTTGGAGAATCGAAGATGAGTAAAAAGATCGTATTCGAGGCACTCTTTAAGGTAATTTCTCTGCGATTTTTTTCTTGAGGTTTAGGTAATCCCGTTTGTGAGGATACCATTGCAGCGCAGTATTAATATTCTTTAATGCTTCGGGTAAGTTTCCTTTTAATAACAGACAATGCGCGGAAAATCCATAATATGAAGCACGATGAGGTGTGCGTTTCTTCGCTTCCTCAAATGCATAAATTGCTAAATCGATTTGTGATTGTGATAATGCTTTTTTTCCTAAAATGTCCCATGGATAAGGTGAATATGGCATTTTTTTGCTTATTGCCTGCACTTCATTTGTTAATGCATGAGCAGAAATGGGGTTAAATTGCTTGTTATAAAGCTGCTGATAGGCTTTTTCTCCAGAGATTCGACCGATAGAGCTTAAGCCGGTTATCGCCAAAAAAAATAATGATATTGAAATGGTTTTTCCGGTTTTATTGTCGTTTTTCCCTTTAGTAGTACCACTCAGAATTAAGACCGGCAGTATTGCTGCAATAAAAAGAGAACCAGTTATCTGAATATTAAAATCAGTAAGCGAGTGCCACATCCAAGCGCCATACCCAATCAGCACGGCAAAACAAAATTCCGGAATTGAACACAGTAATCGTTTTGTTTTGTGCGACCACCAAATGATTAAGGGCTGTATCAAAAAAAATAAAGCCGCGACACCCCCTAGTAATCCGCATTGCGATAGAAAATGAAGAAATAGGTTATGAACCAACCGTGTTTCTTCTGCATCTGGGGGCTTTATTCGAAGATAATTTGGAAAAAATTCTCCTAACCCAATGCCTGCAACGGGGTGTTCTAAAAACATTTTAACTGCTGCTTTGTAATAATCCATACGTGCACTTACCGATAAAAGGTCGCGATGCCTGGATACTGTAATTAGTAAAAAGATTGACAAGAGAATTAAAAATAACGACCCACCAATCAAAATTCGTTTATCAATATCAAACCGTGTCTTCAATCGTTTAACTTCTAATGGTACGATAGATAGGGTCGAAATTATTAATGCCGCTACAGCGCCTCTGCTTCCGGTTGATAATAGGCAGTAAAGTGCCAAAAAACATATGATGCCTGAAAACGTGATCTGGCTGACCATTGGCGGTTGTATATTTCTACTGTTTTTCCAGATAAATGCTATTAAAACAGGTATAGTTAATATGAGGTGTGCGGCAAAACTGTTTGGATAAGTAAATGCTGCATAGGCTCTTTTCTGATTTAACCGACTGATCATATCAGGATGCAATATCCTGCCATCATTTTTTGCCAGTTGTATCGCAACGTCTCGAGTCTCTTCAAATCCTATATGTATTTGATAAATTCCACTTAAAATTGAAAGAAATGTTCCTAAACAAACGGCAGTCAGGAATACATTTCGTGAATTAGGTTGGTTTTGAACATGAATCACAACTGCAAATAAAAAATTTATCACACCCAGCATATGCCAGATAAACATCATGGTATAATCCAATTCGGATGAATTAATAATGCCGATCAGAGAGATACAACAAAGGAAAAATAATGGTAGAATGAGTATCCACATGCGTTTAAAAATGGTTAAGATATTCATTTTATTGGAAATCAGGGAAAGGAAAAGGGCGAAACTGGAGAGTAAGCAAGTTAGAATAGGAGGCCAAATCGAAAAGACCCATTCAATTATAGACAAAGGATATATTCCTACGCCCGTATTATTGATAACCGATCCAAATTTTAACGGGCAGATAAAAATAATAATAAAAATGTAATAGCCAGTAATTGATTGGAGTACACTTGCTTTATTTTCTTTCTGTAAATCTAGTTGAGAATTTTTCTGTACTACCATTGTTTCCTGATTTCCTACGACCTGAATCCGTGAAGGTTTCTTTTAACCATAACGTTAAGCCAGCAATTATTTAGCCGGAGTAAATCGTGTCGTCGATCCTGTATATGGGAGAGATCGTTTAACGCATTGCAACCCAATTATAATTGAGCAGTTTCTTCCGGTGCATACCAGTGATAATTTTACGATTCGCGATCAAGTATTGACAATATGTCTGGTTAAAATGAAAGACGAATGTCAAAAATACTACTGCTTGCAGTATATATATGTGGTCGCTTACATAGAAAGGCTAGCATCCAGCCCGCATTTCTCACAAAGCATCTACTCTGAGAACGTATATCACGTCATATCAGCACTTTGACTTGACTATTGAATTCTGTGTGTCTCGATACACTGTCATTCGCTATCCATCGGTAAAATACCGAAATGACGCAATCTAAGTCCTCTCGTTTCGAAGTTGGTGAGAAAAGCGGGCTAGAAACAAATATGTCCTTTGCTAAAACTACGGTCATACGTTTAATGAATCCATGCAATATAAAAACCATAATTGTATGGGTAATTATGAGGCTTTCTAAGCTTCAATACTTGAAAATATTAAATATTACTGGGAGAAAAAGATATGTTTGACAAGAGGCTTCACTATTTTAAGTCTATTTCGGAAATCGGAACTGTTACAATTTTATGGCCATCATTTAATGAAACTTTTACAGTTTGAGTTAACGCATTTCCTTCAATGATTTTTCCTTCACATCCCTGACAATCACAATTTGTGCCAATTTTCGGCATTGTTTTCATTAATGATTTATATCCCTCATGCTCAAAAGACAAGCAACATTTCAGACGGCCACATGCACCAATAATGTTCGAAGGATTCAGCGACAAACCCTGATCTTTGGCCATCTTCATATTTATACTTACAAAATTTGTTAAAAAAGTAGAGCAGCATAATGTGCGACCGCAAGTTTCAACTCCGCCGATTAAGCCAGCATAGTCTCTGGGACCAAGTTGTTTAAGTTCAACCTTCAAATTTAGAGTATTATTAAGATCTTTTACCAAATCACGATAATCAATTCGGGTTGGAGAGGTAAAAATAAAACTGACTAAGCTCTGGTCAAATGAGTAGTGGGTGGCAATGAGTTGCATCGGGAAATTATAACCCTTGATTTTTTCCTGGGCAGTTCTATGGAATGATTTACTGCGGACACTATTTTCGTGGGCTTTTCCCTGATCAACCAGAGTGGCACGTCGTTTGATCGAATTGAGGTCTTTTATTGCAATTTCAGAGGGTATACTTCCTATATACGTCACTCGGCCATAGTCTACACAATTATTGCGATTGATAATACAATAATCATTTTTTTTTAAGCCGAGACTATATTCCCCTTTGCAGCTTACCTTAATAATTTCGTTAATTGTAATTTTACAAAAATCATACATATTTGATTTATCAGCTTAGTCTTAGTAATTTCTTTTATTTAATATCTATAGTGAACTAACTGTAATCTGTCAAGAATAAAACACTGCTTTCACACACGAGTATGATTAATAAAGATTCAGATAATGGGCAATCAACGCTTGATTCAGGTGCCTGGATGAATGAGCTAACCATCCAGTTTGAAGATGGTTCGGAAGAAAACTTTTTCATTGAATTGACTAAAAGTGGTACGTTTGTGGTTCCGAACAAAGATGCAGCGTGTGATTGGACTCATTTAGATTTTCATAAATGTCCCTGCTGTCCGCTGACTAGTGAAAATGATGAATATTGCCCCGCGGCAGAGTCTATTGAATCAACACTTTTAAGACTCAAGGACCGGTATTCTTATGAAAAAGTTACGGCAACAGTTATCGATTCAGCAAAACGCTCAACGATTGTTAACTGGCAATTACAGGAAGTAGGGTCCACCTTCGTTCAACTAGCGGTTTTTTCCAGTAGTTGTCCGATTGGCCGACAATTCAAACCGTTAGTGAGAGATCTTCGTCCATTTTCGACCAATGATGAACTAAGTAAGCACCTGATTAGTAAAATTTTACTGAAACACAGGGGAAAAATGGAAGAATGTGAGCAGGATATCATAGGCAAAATGGAACCGTTGCGCATTGTTTTCTCCCATTTGGCAAAAAGGCTTTCTGGAATTATGGAGGGTGATGCGATTGCAAATTCAATTGTTCGATTAGACGCATTTGCGTTAAATGTATCATTATTAATGGAAGAAGTATTTGGTGAATTAACCAAAGATTTAGGTTGGAAGATTGAATCGATTAATCCAATGGATGATCAACTAAGTGAAATAACAGGAGAAATTGACGATTCAGATCCTAAAGGTGAATCTAAAGAAGACATAAATCAAAATCCAATCATTAAAGTACTTTCAAGAATCAAAACCGCCTTTGCGGATAAACGCTAATTAAGTTCTGTCATACAACGGGTTAGGGTAGGTTTTGAAATAGACTCTATCTAAGTTTCTTGTACCAGATCTTTATAATTGACGCGGCCGTCGTAAAGGGCTTTGCCTACGATTACGCCCTCTAAATTTTCTTGGTTAAGAGCCAGCAGGTCCTTTATGTGATCCTTGGAGCCAACACCGCCTGATGCAATGAAGTTTGCGTCTGGTATGGATTCACATAAATTTTTCGTTCCCTCGATATTAGGACCGGTAAACATTCCGTCGGTTGAAATGTCGGTATAAATAAAACGCCTAATTCCTTTGTCGAATAGATTAAATGCCAAGTCAGCTACCTTAGTTGATGAGTCTGTTTGCCAGCCATCTACTGATATGTAGCCATTATGAGCATCGATTCCAGCAATGATGTGTTTTGTGCCAAATTTCGATGTGATCTGCCGAGCGAATTCAGGTACTTTCGCCAAGATGGTTCCCAAAATCACTCTCTCTACGCCGACGTTAAGGGCATTTTGGATATCGTTTTCTGATCGTATCCCCCCTCCCAATTCGCATTGGCATGATGTGCTGGAACATATCTGTTCTATGATAGATAATTGTGACAGTTTTCCAGACTTTGCGCCGTCGAGGTCGACGATGTGGATACATTTTGCACCTTGCTCTTCCCATTTACGTGCCATCTCTACCGGATTTGATGAATACGTCGTTTGACGTTTAAAATCGCCTTGCTCCAAGCGAACACATTGTCCGTTAATGAGATCAATTGCGGGTATGATATTGAACATAGAAACTTCCTGAGGTATAATTCTGTAGGGGGAGATTGGGTTTGTTGTGTTAATCCAACATACCTTTGGTGGATGGAATGTCTTTTTCCCGCGAGTCAAAGGATGTTGCACGGTCCAGTGCTTTTGCGAAACCTTTAAATATCGCTTCGAGAATATGATGAACTTCCTCTCCTCTTACCAGATCGATATGAAGATTAAGCGCCAGGTTAACAGTTAATGCTTGGAAAAATTCGTGGAAGAGGCGTACGCCAATCCCATTTATGTGATCGACAGGTGTGTTAACATTATAGGATAAAAATGGCCTGCCAGAGAGATCGAGAGCGATGTTAACCAGTGTCTCGTCCATGGGCAGTGAAAAACAACCATATCGACAAATTCCTTTTTTGTCACCTAGTGCTTTTTGAACAACCTTTCCCATAACGATACCCAAATCTTCAATTGTATGGTGGGCGTCAATTTCTAAATCACCCTTGGCTTTGACATCAAGATCAAAAAAACCATGTTTTGCAAATAGTATCAGCATATGATCCATAAACGGTATTCCGGTGTCGATATTAGATTTTCCGCTGCCGTCAATAGAAAATGTTATTTTAATATCTGTTTCTTTTGTAATTCGCTCTTCTGTAGCCTTACGATTCATCATTCGTTCCTTAATTCTAAATTTAGCTTATTTCTTGCTTTTTAATGTCATAAGAGGTTGATTCATATCGATTGTATTTTTAACAATTGGTAACTGTTCATAGGGTTTCAAGAGTCAGATGTCAGGCAGGATAAAGCTGAATCCCTATATCTGTATAATAATATAGTCTTTTCTTAATTTTGATTTTAGACTTTCTGAACAGGAGTGTGTATTCAAAATATGAATGACTCTGGTGAATTCCCGGATTGAGGTAAAAGTAACGCGGTCATTCTTGGCTGCGTACATGTTATTCATTCGCCGCGGCGAACGATTTACTATATGTCACTCACATTTTGAATACACACTCCTGAACACTGAAACCTGACACTTCTATGTGATGGTTACAACAATCAATTCTTTAAATATATCCTCACTTTGTATAATAGTCAGACAATACCAGAAAGTTCATGAGTAATTTACCTGAACCGCTTGCAAGAGGCTCACCTGATTAAGTGTTTGTGGTTCAAGCCATATTCAACAGTGCTTATCTTAATCCATTCATCAAGATTATTTTTGTAATACTGATTTTCTTTTTCATCGTGTCCATATTTACCTTTTGCGAAGTCAGATACGACGTGTGGAAATACGATCCAATCGCCATTGATTTTGAGAGATTCCTGATTTACCACAGCAATTTGTTCAAGGGAATCCTGATAACCACCTTTTGGTCGGACAGTAGGTCGATTTTTATACACTTTTTTTAATTCAGAGAGCTCTTTTCCCATGAAATCGATAGTTACTTTTTCAGATACGCCTAAAATGGGACCATTATCCATAGCGTCCTCAGATTCGAAATATGGCATCGCTATGATTACGCTGGATCGCAAATATTTCAGGCCTTCTAAAATTGCCCTCTCTATGGGGATTGTATGTAAGCCTATTAAATGTCTTTTGCTATTTTTGAGATAGGTCAAATCACCGGGATGGACATTAAGACATGGAAAATCAGCAGTGAGGTTTGTTAATGGGATAAAGCCTGCAAATAAAGCGAAATCTATGGCAAATGGTTTTAACTGTTCCCGAATTCCGTTAGTCCACTCTTCTCGAATCTTTTTCCCCTCAGGAGTTCCTATTGTAACCCGATTGCAACCCTGTTTTGTATAGTAGGCTTTTATATCATTTTCGATAAGTCTTATATTGAATTTTACGGACAATTTTTTTGCATTACTTGTATTAGGACGATCGGTAAAAATTAATTTAATGTCATAGCAATCCGTGTCGTAATTGCACCAATAGTCTAAGATTTTTTCTGCGTTTGTACCACTGCCACTTATAAAAATTGCAACGTGGGAAAAGGGTTTTTGTTTAGGTTTGAAATATGGGATTATTTTTGCCATTCAGTAATTCTCCATAAATTTGCGGCCTTTAATTTGACTTATTTGTCAACATGCATAAACTTCTCTCTGTATACAATAAACAATATAATTATTCAATAATAAGTCCTTAAGGAAAAATTATCATGACCCTTCTGTCAAAACGATTTTATTTCACTGCGATGATATTACTTTCCATTTCTATGATCACAACCGTTGAAGCACAATGGTGGAACCCTAAATCATGGTTTAGCAGCCGAAGAGTGAAGCGGGTTGATTTCCTTATTGTAACCACGAATCACATTAAATCAAAATTACTTGCAGATTTGATTCAATATGAAACAGGCCAACCCATATTATTACTGCCTACGGGAAGTGAAAAAGATAAAATGTATTTTCTGCTGCCAACACACGAATCTGACGAAGTAAGTGAGAAAGACTTTGTCCGTTTTATTGACTTTCTTCAGCCTAAGAACGTTTTGTTTTTGGGGGACGAAAAATATGCTCCAAATCATTATATTGATAGTATCAAGGACGTAGCAGGTACTTGGTTGATCCCCGGAAGTAATTGGGAAGTAATTGCATTTTCTGCGGGAGATATGCTTCGCTTGAGAAATTTGGGGCTCGACTTTTTGGTGCTTTTGAATCAATTGGATTCCAACGGTCAAATTAAGCCTCCTGCATCTACAGAGACGTATGGTGGGTTTTTAACTAAAGACAAGTTTTGGAAATCGGAACAAAACGAATAACCTAAATTATTTAAGTTTTCTAAACAATGTTTTTGGCGACCATTCATCTAGCGCTTCATACCTTTCGTGAATGTCTCAGACAGCCAATTTTCCTAGCGGTCCTTCTGTTTTCTCTCTTTCTTTTAGGTCTCCAACCAGTCTTATCACTCTTTGTTTTTAGCGAACATATTAAATTGGTCACGGATGGTTCTCTGGCGGTCATCTTAGTTTTTGGCTGGATTACGGCGGTCCTATGCTCTGGCTATTCGATTTCCAAAGAAATCGAATCAGGAACGGTGCTGCTAATTTTGTCAAAACCAGTAAGTTCATTCATGTTTATCACATCAAAGACAATTGGATTACTTGCTGTATTATCATTGTATGTGTGGATTTGTGGGATCGCAACACTTTTAGCTGTGAAAATGGCTGGGGCAGATCAATTTAATGTAGACAGGTCAACATTTTGTCTATATTACGGAACGATATGTAGTTCATGTGTTATTGGTGGCGCCACCAATTATTTCACAAAAAAATCATTTTCAGAAGTATCGACAGTGACTTTGGGAGTCTTTTTTTCGTTGCTCTTGATCCATTATTTGGTGGGTATAAAGTTATTAAATTCAATTACTGATAAGCACCATGCTCTACAGTTAATTCGCGCCATTATATTGATTTTATTTGCAATATATATCATGGTTTCTTTTTCTTCCGTTTTTTCAATTCATTTTAACTTGCTCACAAATATGATGTTGTGCGGAATCGTTTTTGGAACAGGATTGATTTCTGATTATTTATACCTGAATATCATGAAATTGGAACTCTTTCAAATCACGAATCTTCTGATGTCATGGCCAACGTTTTTTATTTGTATTGTTTGTTTTTTAGGGATTCTGACATCGAAAATCCGCCGGAAAAATGATCAAAAATTTCAAATAATCTCAGCGCGAATTTATTCAGTTTTGGGAATCGTATTCTTTTGCTCTGCGGCATTGATTTTTATGGACAAAATTCAGAGCAAGGGCCAACTTAATGTTGTTATGGAAATTTTCGCATTATTTTTATTTAACCATAAAGAAATAATGGTCGAAATAATTCACTCTGTTGTTCCAAACTGGCATCTATTTTGGATGGCTGACGCACTTTCAACGGAAAAGTTGATTCCGAATCTCTATGTGATTTACGGATTTATCTATTTTGTCTTGTACGGTGGATTTCTGTTGTTGCTTTCACTAATACTCTTTAATCAACGCGAGTTTGGTAAGCAAAGAATTATATAATTCATGACAAGGTGTCAGTCTGTGAAGGAAACAATTAAATTTATCTATATCCCTATATGAGAACGTAAATCAGGATATTTCAGCATCTTATCTTGACTATCGGATTCTGTGTGTCTCGACACACTGTCATTCTCTATCCTGTGGTAAAATACTGAAATAACGCAATTTAAGTTCTCTTATAACCTATGTTTACCACTTTAAAAAGTTAAAGTACTCCCTAAGAATAAGATAACAAAATATTTAAAACATTTATTATACGTAATTCGTGGCTTTATTCACTTTGTCTAATATTTTGCGATTTAGCAAGTTCGGTAATCCAA
>JAJFLO010000171.1 GCA_021772675.1 Verrucomicrobiota bacterium
CAAAGCACGCGGTTATAGTACGGTAAAAAATATTAAAAGAATTACCTATCTGATCACTGGTAAGCTAAATTTTAACACTCTGAATCCCTATACCAAAAATACATGAAATTTAGGCTTACCCACTCAAAACTCAAAGGAGCCTCAAAAAAGTTAACCCTCTTAAGTTGATGGGGAGTATACGGATTACTGTACCGGTGATTTTGATTTAGAAGACGACGAGGGAGAGATATTCCTCACTTGGAAAGTATATGATGGTACCTTCCAGGAAATAGATGAAAAACGATAACAAACCAGTTGAGCCAATTTCAAATACTCGCGAACTCGCATCTTAAATTGCTCACTTTAAACGTTCGGTTGTCAAGTACATTGCGTATTTAAATTATACAGTTACTTTAAGATAATAAAGGATAGTTGATCAGAATGGCAAAGTCTAGTGTTTACGTAGAGAACACCGTAGTCAGTTATCTAACCGGACGGCCCAGTCGCAATATTGTTGCAGCTGCATGGCAAGAAATTACCCGGGATTGGTGGGCGTTACGAAGGCAACACTTTACTCTATTTAGTGTCTGTCGGGTAGGCTCTACAATTTTGGGTTGCAACCATTAATTATCATTCATTTAAACCTATGCCAACAAGAACAGACCCAATTTAAAATATGATTGATCAAAAAAAATTAGCTACAGCCATCAAGGCTTGGCGACAATCGCTAACCCAAGATGTTTTAGATTATGCGAACGCACAAAATCAATACGGCGCCTGCACAACATTGATCCAGCGCAAAATTCTCGCTGCTTTAAGACCTTGTAACAGAAACGAAGTTGAAAAAGTCGTTTGTATTGCCAATGAATATCGTATCCCACTTTATCCCATAAGCACTGGAAACAACTGGGGCTACGGCACGGCAAACCCAATAGTGGATGACTGCGTAATTGTCGATTTATCTCAAATGCAGAAAATTTATTGCGTGGACAGAGAGCTTGGGATCGTTGACCTAGAGCCAGGAGTGACCCAGCAAGCACTTCATCATTACCTAAAAGAAAACAACCTTCCATATATGGTACCCGCCACAGGTGCCGGACCAAATTGCAGCATTATCGGTAACGCTTTAGAAAGAGGATATGGGCTCACACCACATACTGACCACTTTTCAGCTGTTACGTCGCTAGAAGTCGTATTGCCAGATGGGCGTATCTACAACAAAGCACTTGCAAAAGATGGCCCTCAGATCAATCAACTATACAAGTGGGGCACCGGCGCTTACCTGGACGGTATCTTTAGCCAAAGTAATTTTGGCATCACAACTCGAATGAGTATCGCATTAGCAGCTAAGCCTGAGCGAATTCAAGCATTCTTCTTCTCCATAGAACAAGACGACCAACTTGAAGACGCTGTTAACACCGTCCGCGAAGTATTGCGATGTACACAAGGCATCACTGGCTCGATCAATTTAATGAACAGGCATCGAGTCCTGCCCATGGTGTCACCCTATCCATTAGAAAACCAATTGCAAGGTGGATTAATATCAGAAACAACACTCGATCAACTCGCCAAAAAAAATAAAATCACTGCTTGGACCGGTGTTGGGGCAATCTATGGTGACAAAGCTATTGTTAAAAGCACTCAGGCCGTCATTAAGCGATTATTGAAACCTCATGCAAGCCGTTTACATTTTCTAAATAGCTCCAAAATTGGTATGTTACAACAAATTTTTGATTTTTTTCCTGGCATGAAAAAAAGCCAAATGGCCGTTATCATCAAAAAAATAACTCAAACATTGGAAATAATGGAGGGCCAGCCAAATGAACTGGGCCTAACGCTGGCTTATTGGAAATCAGGCAAACCATCCGGCGACACAAAAAACCCGGCAAAAGATGGATGTGGACTCATATGGTACTCACCTCTGGTACCGATGAAAGCGGCTGAGGTTCGCAGTTTCACGACTATGGTACACGACGTATGTAGAGACCATAAAATTGAGCCACTCATTACGCTCACAAGCCTTTCCGGGCAATGTTTCGATAGCACGATACCAATACTATTTGACAAACAAGACAAAGAAGCAGCCGCACGCGCACAAGAGTGTTACTTTGCCCTATATGAAGCGGGACGTAAACTTGGCTTTTTGCCCTACCGAATGGGTGTTCATTCCATGCAACATGTTACTGATCAACAAGACAACATATTCTGGCAGTTGAGCCAGGAATTAAAACAGACCTTAGACCCAAATAATATAATTTCTCCCGGACGATACACACCTAGCAATAGAAGTTAGATAAGCTCGGCGTAAGTCCCGTCGGCAGTGCACGGAGCAGTTCTTGATGGAGTTTCGTTCGCATGGAAGTAAGTCGATCCGAGGATCGTCGTCTTCCACGCGAACGGAAATCCGCAAGAAATGTCCGCCCTTCGGGTTGGCTGTACAGGCGGATTTGTACCTTCGGAGGATTGGGGAGTCCTGCTGGACGGCAGGACGGACGCCCGCTCACAGTCCGTAAGTACAACTCTATCCAGTACAGACAATGCACAACCGAATGACTTGCGCCGAGCTTATCTCGTTGGCCATTATGAGGTAGCCAATAACCCCTCAAGTTCATGCCTTTGATTAAAATCAACACCAGTGTTGGCGTTGGCAATATTTCGCTCTGGCTCCATGAGCATACTCTCCCTATCAATTTATTAACATGCATTGTCATTGTAATGACTCACAATTTTTGTTAGACCGTGAACATTCTTGGATTCAAGCATAGTGAAATGATCACCTGGGATCTCGTGCACTACGACCTCGTTTGCCAATAGTTTATCCCAACCATGATCTTGTTGTGGGGCTTTCACAGAAATATCTCCACTTTTAGCATTAAAAAAAATCACATTAAGTGCCTGTGATATTGGTTCAGGTTTGTAGTTTTTGCTGTTTTCAATATCTTTTTTCAATCTTTCTATATAGCTTTCACATTCTTGCTTGCTGACGGGAATCTCGAACTGCACTAATTTCCTAAATAAAAAATCGATATGATCGTCATCATCCAACGCTTCAAAATCCTCAAATTTAATCGATAAATCTATTTTGAATGCATTCGTTAGGTATTGAGAAAATTGAAATACAAAATGAGCGTCATTGCTCAATTTCTCTGTGAACTGGTATTTTGAGAGAATTTCAGGGGTATACGAATCAAGAAGTATTAAAAACTCAATTTTCTCGCCCTGTTTCAATAATAATTTGGCCATTTCAAAAACCACCCATCCACCGTATGAATGGCCTAGCAAACGATAG
Source organism: Verrucomicrobiota bacterium (assembly GCA_021772675.1). GTDB lineage: Bacteria > Verrucomicrobiota > Lentisphaeria > JABSQK01 > JAJFLO01 > JAJFLO01. The sequence goes on from JAJFLO010000171.1 coordinate 3,269, forward strand.
GGACCTTTAGGCTTTATCAATTTTAAGGCGTTGACATTATCTCTGGCGATATGATTAACACTAGTAGAAATTGCTCGATCATACGCGTCCGGGGGATCCAATCCATAAAACGGCTGATCTTGAGTGAGAGAGTTTGCGATACCAATAAAGCCCAACGCGCTCGCACCAAGGCCGGGGACGCCAAAGATTGGATTTTTTTCTCCTTTGGGTTGTAGTGGTATAACGATGTTTTTTTCTTGGCTATCTTGTTTTTCCACTTTTTTAAAAGTGTCAGTTTGATTCACCAATATTGTTGCTAACGCTTCAATTGTTGGGTTATTAACTAACGTTGAAATATCAATGGCGCATTTAAAATGTTTATTAATCTTGGAGGCTAGGCCGATAGCCAAAAGTGAATGACCACCTAAGTCGAAAAAGTTGTCGAATACTCCAACGTCTGAAATAAGCAGTGTATTTTTAAACAACTCAGCCAAAGCATCTTCGACTTCATTCCTTGGTGCTAGGCGTTTTTTAGAAGGTAGCATTTCAAAATCTAACGCTAAAAGTGCCTTTTTATCGACTTTACCATTAGGCGTCTTGGGGATAGATGGCACTCTAAAGAAAGCAACAGGAATCATATATTCAGGTAGATATTCAGCCAGTTTTGGCTTTAAATCGATTGGATCGACAACGTTGTCATTTTCGGAAACATAATAGGCGACCATTACTTGATGATTCGCCTGCATTGTTTTTAGTAAGACCACACATTCATTTATTCCCGTCAATGCTATTGTTTGCTGTTCAATCTCTCCGATTTCAACGCGGAAACCTCTGATTTGCACTTGATCATCAATACGACCTAGAAAATCGATGTTTCCATCTTCCAAGTAACAAGCAAGATCACCCGTTTTATATAATCGAGTACTTGCATTAAACGGATTTGGAATAAACTTCTCGCTACTTAGTTCTGGTTTGTTTAAATACCCTCTAGACAATCCAACACCACCAATATGTAATTCACCCGATACACCTTTCGGTAGTAGATTTTTGTCCTGATCCAGTAAATAGAGCTGGGTATTATCGATTGCTGTTCCAATGGGTATGGTATGCCTCCGCTGAAGCTGGCCATTCTCCCTAGTGAAACGATATATCGAGGCACAAACACTGTTTTCGGTGGGACCGTATGCATTAAAAAATAAACGATCCTTTGAAAACCTTTCTGCAATAGGTAGCGGGCACAATTCACCCGCAGATATCAATGATTTAACTTCTGGCATCGATTGAGGATCCATTAACGATAGCAATGCTGGTGGCAGTGTCACCACGCTAATATGTCGCTCTCTCAAGAACAACTGCAATAAAGAAACATCTCGCGTTACGCTTCGATCACATAACACTAAACTTGCACCACTGAATAGTGCCATCACAATTTCAGAAACTGCAGCATCAAAGCTAAAGGATGCGAACTGTAAAACTCTATCAGCAGACATTACTTCAAATTCCTTAATTTGGGCCTGCGCTAAATTCACTATGCCTCTATGATCAATCATCACCCCTTTTGGCTGACCTGTAGATCCAGAGGTATAGATAACGTATGCCAGTTCACTTGATTTCATAACAACGCCAAGGTTGTCATCTGGCTCAGCATCAAATTCCAGGGTATCCACACAAAGTACGTTTGCTATCTCGCTAGACAACAACGATACATTTATTGAGTGACACAATATCCATAACACTTGGCTGTCAACTAGCATATATTGAATACGATTTTTCGGATAATGGGGATCAATGGGAACATAAGCGGCACCGACCTTTAACACTGCCAACAAACTCATAATCATCTCAGGTGATCGCTCTAAGCATATCGCAACCAGGCTCCCCGGGCCAACACCCTTTTTAATCAAACACCTCGCTAACTGATTGATCTGTTGATTTAGTGCTCGGTAGGTAATTGCCTTATTTTCGAAGAATAAAGCAACATTTTTTGGGGTTCGCTGCACTTGATCTTCAAACATTTGGTGAATTGCTTTTTCGCTATCAAATTCCACTTTTGTTTTATTAAAGCTATGGAGTAACTGCTGTTTTTCTTCTCTTGATAAGATATCGATTTCACCACACGTGGCAATATTCGCACTAACAAGACTATTTAATGCGTTAACATTATGGTCAAGCAACCTTTTTATGACAATCGATTCGTAGATCGAGTTGTCATATGAAATCAGCAACTTCAATTGCTCTCCCCCGCTAGCGACAACGGTTAACGGGTAGTTTGCGTATTCATGAACATCAACATGTCCTATATCTAATGGATCTTTCCCTGAATGTTCTATTTTGCTCATTGGATAATTCTCGAATACGACAATTGACTCGAACAAAGCTTGGGTATTATCGACAGCACTTAATGATTGAATCTCATTAATACCGGAAAATTGAAACTCGCGCATTTCAACTTGTTGATCTTGGAGTTGCTTCAACCAATCAAGTAATTTAAACCTTTTATGAAAAGCCACTCTGAGAGGAGTCGTATTTATATAAAGTCCAATCCGTTCTTCGACACGGTTCAATTCCGGGGGTCTCCCTGCATTCGTGACACCGAATAGAACTTCATCTTGCTGATTATAACGCTGCAATACAATTGCCCATGCTCCTTGCACCAATGTATTTAAAGTAATACGGTGGGAGTTGGCAAAACGGGTTAAATTAGTCGTCGTATCCTTAGATAACAGAACAGAGTGATCGGTATATCTTCGCGACAAATGTTCATTGGCGGGATCCATACCGAGTCTATCAATTTGTGGATTGAGCGGGCGTTTAGGAATATTTAACGGCAACACCGTTTTTAAGCCTTTTAAATATTCACGCCAGTATAGGGACGCCTTGACCTTATCGTAACTGGATAAATACTCAATAAAATCTTGATAATAGTCTGCTAATTTACCTGATGAAAATGTTTCGACCCAATGTCTTGTCGACTGAGCGTTTGATCGCTGCTGACTCTCAATCATTGAGTAAACTTCTAACACATTATCGAATAAAATGGGTATAGACCAACCATCCATTAAGATATGGTGATGAGTTAGAATTAAGGTAAATCGACTATCCGCACATTTCACTAAATTTATGCGCATTAATGGTGCTGAATTTAACGTGAAGTCCTTAAGCAATGCATCACTGCCAATGTGGTAAATTTCTTCTTTTTGTTTTTTTTCAGATATGCCACTGAGATCAACGAATTTGAAAGGAGTCGTAACTTCTTTTAATACTATCTGATGGGCCATTTCCACTTCTTCGTACAAAAATATACTGCGGAGAATACTGTGCTGTGCAATTAGGATTTTCCATACCAACTCAAATCTTGGTATATCTATTTCATTCATGATATCGCACTTCATCTGTCGAATATATGCACCTCTACCTTTATCATAAAGAGAGTGAAACAACATGCCGGCCTGCATCGGGGACAATGGGTAAATACTCTCAATATTTGACAGATTTACATGCGTTTTCAACACGTCATCTAACTCATCTTGCGAAAGATTGGCCAATGGAAAATCACTCGGTGTATAAGCTTGAACACTAGCTCCAGCACAATGATCCACCAACATCATCAAATTAGTTTTAAAATTGTTAGCTAAATGACCAATTGTACTTTTATAGAATTGCGCTTCACAGTAACTAAACTCAGCGACTAGACGACCCCTAATAATCGAGGCATTTAATTCAAGGGTTGCAACGCGATGATTGTCCTTACCATGAGCGTTTCCAACACTCTCTTCGGCGTACTCAACCAACCTATCTGTTTCAGGCAGCTGAACAAATTGGCCAAGATAATTAAAGAGCATACCAATTCCACTCTTGTCCGTCAGGTCCTCTCTGACAGACTGATCCGAATGAAGATACCGTAATATGCCATAGCTGATCCCATTCAACGGAATTCTTCTTAACTGCTCTTTAATAGATTTAACAACTATCCCTATGTCTTTAGTTGAGGGTAAATATAGGCTTGCAGGAAATAAAGCAGTAAACCAGCCCACAGTCCGGCTGTTATCAATATGCTCATCTAAAATATCTCTACCATGTCCCTCCATGTATATTCGATGATTGGCGTGACCAGTCCAGTCCTGCAACGTTAACAATAAAGCGCTAATCAAAATATCATTTATGGTCGTGTTATAGGCAGTATTGACATTGGTTAACAGTGTGTTGGTTTGCTCTAAATCAAATTCTACTTTAACGTCGTTTGAAAGCAACTCACTATTTTCACCCTCAGATAGGTCTTTCGAAAAAGACACTGATTCAGTGTCAATGACTCTTTTCCAGTATTCAATGTCTTGATCAAATCGACCTTTATTGGCCAGTTTACGTAATGATTCACTGTAACATTGGAATGATGTGGTTTTTTCCCCTAGCAGAACATCAGTCTTCCCTATTAGTAATAACGCACTACTAATAAAATCTTCAAGCAAGATACGCCATGACACGCCGTCAACAACGAGATGATGTATCACGATAAACAATCGGTTGTGCGTATCAAAAGCAGGAGTTTTGATGAGCAGGAGCTTCCATAGTGGCCCATGCTCAATATTCAATGACTGCTGACATCGATTACATAGATCAGTAATCAATTTACCTTGACTAACAGTACCCAGCTTCTTAGACTCCGTAGAGAAATCGACTTCCTCTATTCTAAAATTTGTCTCCGCAGAGTGATGTTGGGCATGAGAAAATCGTAGCCGTAGTGCATCATGTTGTTTCTCAAGGGTATCTGCTATCTCACGAACCATTGAGATATTTATGCACTTGTCCAGCTTAAACAAAGCCATTTGATTCCAGTGGTGGTGATTTCTAAATTTTTCTTCACTAAACCAAGATTGTATGGGGGAATAGCTCGCTTCACCCTGGACAAACCCTTGCTCGCAAACAGTGTCAACATTGACTGATTTAATATTGCTTATCAAACTACTGACGGTTTGATACTTGAATAGATCTTTTATCGAAAAATATATCCCGTCTTGCTTGGCGCGGCTTACTACCTGAATACTCAAAATAGAATCACCACCAAATTCAAAGAAATTATCATTAATGCCTATCCTATTTGTATTCAGTACACTCGCGAAAATATCCGCTAAAGCCTTTTCTTCAGAAGTAGTAGGAGCACTAGAAGGTTGATCTACACTACTCATCTGTTCTAAGACGAGTAACGCCTTCTTATTAACCTTGCCATTAGAAGTTAAAGGAATGTCATCCACTACCAACATTGAATTGGGTATCATATAACCCGGCAGGATTGAAGACAGCTCAGACTTAAGATCAGCAACATTCAATACGTTATTTTCGTTTATCACTATAAATGCTGATAACATGGCGTTTCCGGAATTTGTCTCTTTTGCCATGACTACGCACTGCTTAACGGCTGTATCGTTTGCAATACACTGTTCTATTTCCCCTAGCTCTATCCGAAAACCACGAATCTTGACCTGATCATCTAAGCGACCTAGATATTCAATTTCTCCACTACTATAAAATCTCGCTAAATCTCCTGTTTTATATAATCGACTATTCGGTTTATACGGGTTCTCTATAAACTTCTCTTGAGTCAGCTCTTCATTATTTAAATATCCCCGTGCCAGGCCAGCACCACCAACATATAACTCACCGATTGCTCCAATAGGTAAAATAGCTCGATTTTTATCCAAAATGTATGTGCTGGTGTTATTAATTGCACGGCCAATACTATAACATCCATAAGGTTCTCTTCTAGTATAAGTCGAATAAGTTGTACATTCGCTTGGTCCATATAGATCATATACATTATCAATGTGATCCAGTGAATACAGTTTTTCCACTAGTGATTGCTCAAGCTTTTCACCAGCCAAGTTGATAGTATTTACAGATTGTGGAATTGCTTGCAGCTGATAGAGTGTACTGATTACAGACGGAACTGTATTTATCAACGAAATCGGGTAATCGAAATCATCATCTGCCAACGCTAATGCATTCTCGACTATATATAAGGTGCCTCCTTGGCTTAATGGCACGAACATTTCAAACACCGACAAATCAAAAGTGATTGAGGTCGACACCAGTACATGACTTAGTTGCGTGAAATCAAAGGCTGCCTGAGCCCAGGTGATTAATGCAATACAGCTAGCATGTTCAATCATTACACCTTTCGGTAGACCGGTAGAACCAGAGGTATAGATGACAAAAGCAAGACAATCACTTCTAATATTGATCTCAGGGTTATACTGAGAAAAACCACTAACGTTGATAACATCCAAACAGATAGCATCAATATCGCTATTTTTAAGCAAATGTAATTGCGTTGATTCCGTTAATACCCATTTCGCTGAAGAGTCCTTTAACATGTACTCTATGCGATCTTTGGGATACGACGGATCTAAGGGAACATATGAACCGCCTGCTTTTAAGATAGCGAGTACAGCAGTCAACATATCCAACGATCTAATCATGCATATTGCAACTAAACTCTCACTCCTTATACCTTTCGATATTAAATAATGACCTAATTGATTAACTTTCCAATTAAGCTCTTCAAAATTAATTTTTATATTCTTATGCACTGCTGCAATCGCATGTGGCGTTTTAACGGCTTGACGTTCAAATATCCCATGTATAGTTAATCCTTCCAGTAACGGTAAGCTATTATCAGTCCAAGTGCCCAATTGCTTGTTTGTTTCCTCAGTCGTCAACAAACCAAGTGACGAAAGCGCCACCTCGGGAGTCTCCAAACAATTATCAAGAAGGATTTCAAAATACCGCCGCATTGTTTCTATGCGCTCTTTTAAAAATAATTCAGAGCTATAACGAAAAGCACCCACAAACTCATCCGCGCAATCGACCATTTCTAGGGTCAAGTCAAACTGGCCCTCCTGCTGAGGGATGTAATACGATTCAACAGAAAGTCCTCCCCAACGACAACTCCGGCCTTCTCGAGGTACCATCAGCTCCGCTATTTTATTGTTATTTGGTTTTTGTAGAACAAAACTAATCCTAAACATTTGACTGGAGCTATTCTGAGATGACATTCCAAGGTCGTCGGTCATACACTTAAGCGGTACATCTTGGTGTTTAAGACCATTAACGACATTGTTTTTAACGTGCGCTACGAACGATACAAAAGAATCGTCACCGTAGATCTGATGACGGATCGGAAGGGTATTAACGAAACAACCAACTGTCTTAAACCATTTTGCGTCACTGCGTCCTGACACGGGAGCGCATATAATTAAATCATCTACACCGCTATATCGTGCCAACATGATATTGTAGACGGACAATAGCCACACATAGGGAGTTACCTTTAACGATTTTGCAGCACGTTTTATTTGCTCTGTTTTACTGGAACTCAGCCGAAACTCAACGCTATCACCATTGAAACTCGGCAACTTAGGTCGCGGAAAATCTTGCGGCAGATTAAATTCGGGGGGGTGAGTTTTAAGCTGAGTACGCCAGTAATCAAGTTGTTGTTGACCTTCCTGACTTCTCAGATATTGGGTTTGATTGCTAACAAATTGTCGGTATTGGACTGTTGGAGAAGGTATAGAAACACCTAAATACAGCTTTTCTAGCTCTTCTATCATTAACCACAATGACCATCCATCGTATAGAATGTGATGGATAACCATCATAAATACTGATTGACTGCCTGCTCTGTGTATAAAATATGCGCGTATCGGAGGGGCATCTAATAATTCAAACGGCTTTCGATAAAACTCTCTCGTATTATCATTAAGCTGCTCTTCAGACCATTGAGAGCCATCAATGGTTTGCCAATCCAATGTTGCTTTTTGATTGACTTCAAGCGTTGGCTGTTCATCCTCTGATAAAATCAATTTAGCTCTTAACATGGGATGCTTCGCGAATAACTCCAAGCAAGCATTTTCCAATTTTTCAAGCGCCACAGGTTCATTAAACTTCATAGCGAACACAGTGTTATACGCCGATGTATCAGGCGCCATTTCGTGAATCAGCCACATTGTCTTTTGATTCAATGAAAGCGGAAATGGGCCGTTTTCCACTGCCTTGATAGATGATGCGTCACTATTTTGGTTATCGGCATTATTCTTCTGTTTCTTTTCTGCCATTCTAAGCAGGATGGCTTTTAAGGCATCCCGCTTAGCTTGAGATTTTTTAATCGGATCTATCAAGGCTGATGCATCACTCATAATTAACGCTTGTTTCCGAATAGTTTCTCATAAAGTGTTTCTACTTCATCATCTGACATGCTATCCAACTTACCCGCTAACTCTACAGGGCAAAGTTCCTCACTTTTTCCATTATTCTTCTCGGTGATTGATACATCCTTTCCATCAATATCCTTGAAGAGACTGTCAGCGAGATCTGCCAACGTTTTGTCTTCTAGAAAGGATGTCATTGGTACTTTTATGGAGAAGCTTTGCTCTAAACTTTGCTTCATTTCTAACGCCATAATGGAATCGATGCCAAATCCACTGATAGGCTCATCGAATCGAATCTCTTCAGGCTCCATTTCAGCTACGATTTTCATCAATTCGATCAAAAATTCTTGGACATCCTCTTTAGTACTGATGTCAGCAGTTGAAAATGTTATAACTGAAGGCTCAGGACTCAGGCTAACTTTGCTGCTAACATTTTTTCCATTCTGTTGATAGACCGCGTCCTGATAAGGCGTTCGATGACTAAGAAGATCTATGTTTGTTTTCAGGATTTCTTCTTTAGAAAGAAATGATGTTTTTTGAATACGAAACAACACATAGATCGCGATATTTTTTCGAAGTAATTCGCCAAGTAATTGGGGACCCTCAAGGTGATGCACACTTTCGCTACTCACAGAGGATTTTACTTTCTCCAAATTTTCGTAAAAGTGAGGATCGTACAGATAATTTGATATTTCGCGGCCAGTTTCAATTGCCTCCCGAATTTCCAAATTATTAGCAGCAAGCTCTTTAGCCCAAAAATCCTTAGTTTCAAAAAAAGCGGTAGAATCATCGTGATGAATTGCTTCGGAATGGTTTGATAATATTTCCGCGCAGACGAATAGCCCCCCTTCGTCTAGGTGATCACTAATCTTTCTAAAAATGGACACTTTATTCAGTATGTGATGAATCACTTGATAACTTAAGATTAAGTGGTAATGCTGTCCCCAATTTTCTTCGGCACTATTTCTATTAAAAAATGTAACTTGGTTATTAAGTCCTTTTGATTTTACTCGCTCTTGCGCCACCTTCACTTGTTCAGAAGATATATTAAATCCATGTAACTTAAGCGAAGGATTGTTGCTAGCGAGTTCTATTAAGTCGCTACCGTAACCACAGCCTATATCGGCAATCGTATCAATATTATCAAAACACAACCCCCTATAAAGAACCCTCTTCATTTCGTCTTGTGCTTGTTTTATGGACATCATTTCCGTATCGCTCACTTCTCCATTTTGGAACGCTTTTAACCAAGAGAAACCTTCGAGTGGTTCTCTAAACGGTGCAAATCGGAGATAATCAATGGACTCACCCCCATCTGTTTGATTTGCAAGAGGAACTGCATCGGATAACTCCTGATAATAGCGTTCCATTGCTTGCAGATTTGAATCATTATAAGCAACTATGGATTGATCCTCTTTAGTTTCCTCAACTTGATTGTTTTCGTCGAACCAAACTCTGATTCGTTTAAAGGCGTACAGCGGCTTATCTACCCACGGATCAAATTTTGGGTCCTTTTTGTTATCAGCATACTCGTAAGAACCCAATACCACATGTGCATTGGTTCCAGTAAAGCCAAACGAGCTGACAGCAGCATAGCGTTTAGTTTTATTCCAATTTTCAGCCTTGACCGCAACTCTTATGGACTCATTACACCAATCAATCTTAGGGTTTGGTGTGCTAAAATGAATGCTTGGAAGAAATTTTTTGTATCGAAGACTTTGAACCATTTTGATCACGCCAGCTAGCCCAGCTGCTGCTTCCAGGTGACCGATATTACTCTTAACCGACCCTATCGTTAACGGATTTTTTTTAGAGTGGACCTTTCCATAAGTTCTCGCCAGTGCGTTTACTTCAATGGGATCACCGAGCTCGGTACCCGTACCGTGAGCTTCCACATAGTCAACATCCGCTGCACTTATATTAGCATCTTTCAATGCTTTCTCAATCAGTTCCACCTGTGCTTTGCCGTTCGGTACGGTAAAACCGCTACTAGCACCGTCTTGGTTAATGGCAGAGCCTTTTACTACCGCCAATATTGGCGAATCGTCTTTCTCTGCGCTTTCTAATGTTTTTAGAATAACAACACCGCATCCCTCTCCTCTAATATAACCAGCAGCACTTATGTCGAAAGCTTTGCAACGACCATCCTCTGCCAACATACCAGCACGACAGAAGTTAATGGTGAGTTCAGGGGATAACATCAAGTTTACCCCGCCAACGACTACCATACTACATTCTCCTCTACTCAAGCTTTGACAAGCGAGATGCAGGGCAACAAGGGATGACGAACAGGCTGTGTCAACTGACAATGTAGGCCCCTTCAAACCAAAGGTATAAGCAAGTCGCCCACTTGCACTCGCCATCGCATTGCCGATGCCATAATAAGCATTAATACCTTCTTGACCAAGCACCCGTGTCATACGAAACGCATAGTCAAACGTGTTGATCGCCGTAAATACGCCTACGTCGCTATTGGTCAAAGATTTGGGTTCAATTCCTGCACTTTCAAAGGCATGGTATGTCGATTCAAGCAATATTCGTTGTTGCGGATCCATGGCTTTTGCTTCCTTTCGCGAAATGTTAAAGGACTCAAAGTCGAAGCAATCCATCCTATCGATAAATCCGCCGTATTTCGTATATATCTTACCTTTTGCCTGCCTATCTTTGTCATAATAGAATTTATTATCCCAGCGACTCAGTGGTACTTCAGTTATACCGTCCTTGCCTTCCAATACATTTTGGTAAAACTGATTGGGATTGTTGGCTTGTCCAGGGAATCGACAGCTCATACCACATATTGCAATATCTTGGTGTTTATCTGCACGTTGCCTCTGCAGTTGAGAGCGTAGTTTTTTAATTTCCTTAGCTGCATCGATCACTAATTGTTTTTGCAGATTGGAATCCATTGTCATACCTCCAATATTCTTTTATGCGTGTGTGTACAATTTACGGTGTTATTCTTCGACACGTTTCAGTTACACAGGCGATTTCAAATCCAATGTAGATCGGAGCATTTCAAAGGCTTCTTGCTCCGACATTTCTTCACTTGAATCAGCATGATTTGTGCTGAGCTTGGATATTGGAATATCAGCAATTAAAGCGTTATCTTCTAGGTCATCAGAGAAATGGCTTTCAATCAGCTGTGTCGCTAAATCATTTAAATTTGGATAATCAAACATAAGTGTCGGTGCTAGTGGTGCAGGCATATGTTTTTGAATTTTGTCATGGATATTAACTGACACGAGAGAATCCACACCTAAATCAAAAAAACCTTTAGTGAGATCGAACTCTTCATCGTTTACACTCAATCCAAGTTCTTCAGCAACGATCTGCGCCATCAACCCAACTAGTTTTTTATGCCGCTCCTCAAAACTCAAACCTTGCAAATCAGGATGCCAAGAAACTTCGTTTTCTTTTGTGCTGCGAATATTGCTCGTTTTTTTGACTACTTTCTGATAAACCGAAGGTAAACGATCGAGATCCACTGCTTGAGAAAATTGATTCCAGTTTATTGGTATTATTATTCTTTGGGCATCAGAACATTTCATTGCATCAAAAAGAGCGCTAATACCTTCGTCAATTGAAATTGATGAAATACCTAAGGTCGCATGACGCCTTTGAGTTGTGTGTAGTTCAGATGCCATTCCCATGTCAGAGAAAGCCCCCCAATTAACACTTAGGGCATTCTGGCCCAACGATTTTTTATACCAACAGAGAGCGTCCATAAACGCGTTTGCACCGGCATAAGTGCTCTGCCCCATGGCCCCCATCACAGCTGCTGTTGATGAAAAACAAACAAAATAATTTAGGCTAATGTTGACGGTCGCCTGATGAAGGTTCCATACGCCTACCGCTTTCGGCAAAAATACATCAATATAACGATTAAAATTCTGATTTTGAATCATGCCATCATCAAGCACACCTGCGGCTTGAATTACACCTTTTAACTGATGGTTATTCACGGAGATGGTTTTCAACGCCCTATTGACATCATCAATATTAGATACGTCACCATTAATAATTGTTACACACTCTTTGTGTTTCTCAGATAACGCGTCTAACTTTGATAAATTAGTACGGGAATCACCACTTCGGGACATGAGGTAGACATGCTCTACTCCTTTCCCTAAAATACGTTCCGCACACGCCATCCCCAACGCACCGGTACCCCCAAGAATAAGTGCTGCCTCTTCAAAAACCAGTTTATTAGTTGCAGGTGAGATTGATCTTTTTTCTAGCTTTCCAACATAGCGTTGCGATTGATGAAAAGCGACATGGCTATCAAATTGTTTGTTGTTAAGGCAATTGTTAGCTTCAGTTAGTACTAAGCCAAAACTAGAGGTCAAACACTCATCTAGGTCAATGTTTACCATTTTTAAATAGGGTGCTTCCTGGCGAAACGCTTGGGTCATCCCCCAAAGTGGTGCATGCCATGGGTTCGTCACTGAACGTTCAGGTAGTTCTTGAGAATTAGATGTAACAGAGACCAAACAACAATCACTTTTATTGCCTAATTTGTGAAGATGTTTCGCTATATCGAGCCACCTAGCAGCCGTCTTCTTCTGCTCATTGACGATATTTTCAAGGGTTAATTCGGAATCAGTCAACGCAGAATTGGGTGCAACAAAGATCACTCCTACATATTCACTCTGATTTTTTAGCCAACACGTAAAATTCTCTGAGCAACTGCCGTCATCGTTCAACCTATAAATACTAAATGAACTTCCTTCATTCCTGGCATTGATAAATCCCGTAAAATCCTCACATATTAACAGCCAATGGTTCTCCCGATTGGTTTCACTATCAGTCCGTGACAAGATATTTTCACGCTCCCAAGTTATACCGTATTGCCACTGCTTCCTTTTACTTTCTTGTTGCTGAAGCCGCTCCAAACTTGCTTGCCTTGATTCCAGTTCAATAATTTCAGCGATCAATTCACCGTTTTCGTTACACAGGAAAATATCACCTATCACTCTTGGTGTTTTACCTCTATCTATTTGCTTAAGAATGCCGTATGCATACAAGGATTTACTTTCAATAGTGTTGAAATAATTGAATGATTTGATAGAGAAAGGAACAAACGTTTTTTTGTCTTCGGTAAACTGACTAGCAGCAAGAACTTGAAAACACGAATCAATTAAGCCTGGATGCAGTAAAAATTCTTCAGTTCTTTTTACGCCTGCTGGAATTGACATATCACACAATACTTCAATATCACTTCGTAAAATACGACTAATCCACCGATGTGAAGGACCTAATTGCACATTGTAATGCTCTAGCACCTCGAAAATTCGCTTTGGTTCAAGACTATCTTTCAATCGACCTCTTATTTCAGCAAGATTGATTCTATTATAATGGTGAGTAGCTGAGGTCTCTTTTATATCATCGTCAGAAAACGTGAAGGTCCCAGAAGTGTGAAGCGTGTAATCAGAGCTGTTGTTTTCAAGATCTTCAATACTGATAATACGGAATCGTCTTGGATTGTCTTTATCAATAACCAACTGAACAGTAACTTGATCTTCTTCTGGAATTGATAAAGCCGCGGGAAAGACGGTATTACTTATTTGAACGCCACTACAGCTAGAGTGATGATACTCATTTGTTTTATGCCCCGCTTCTAATGCCATCGCGATAAAGATTGCCCCTGAAACTACAATATTTCCATAAAGTCGATGATCTGATAAGTACGGCAATCTTTCCCTTGAAAATAATGTGTCAAATATTATCTGTGAAGAAAGTGGTAACAGACATTGATTACCCAACAGTTCATCGGCAGCATGATCAGTTATATCACTTAATCCGATATACCCTACTGGAGGTTCAATCAAAAATGGTTTTCTACTAAAGGCGTAAGACTTCAAATTGAGGCCGTTTCTATCATCTGTACCTTTGCTCCACTCCGGCTGTCCATAATCCTTTGGGGGCTCTTCAAGAATAACGTGTGCATTCGTCCCACCAATACCAAATGAACTCACGGCAGCACGTTTTAGCGATTGAAAATGGTTGAAATCTATAGTATCAGTATTGACAAAAAATGGTGAATTTTCAAATCCGCAATCAGGGTTGGGGCTTGAATGATTCAAAGTCGCTGGGATTTTTCCATACTTAATGCAGAGCATGGATTTAATTAAACCGGCAACACCAGCAGCTGCATTTAAATGGCCCATGTTTCCTTTGACCGAACCGATAGGGCAACTTCCTTTGGTTACATCGCTCTGGTATACCGTTTTGAGAGCTTCAAGCTCAATGGGGTCACCTAACGCTGTACCCGTACCATGGGCCTCCACATAACCAATGGTGGAAGGACAAATTTGAGCAAGGTCTAATGCGTCATTAATAACTTGAACTTGTCCTTCAACACAGGGAGCTGTAAATCCAACTTTATCTTTACCATCATTATTCACCGCGAAGGATTTGATAATACCATGAATATAGTTTTTATCACGAATTGCGGCGTCCAGTCGTTTCAAGATAACAACACCCGATCCATTCCCAAATACTGTTCCAGACGCATTTGCATCAAAAGGACGACAGTATCCATCAGGAGAATTCATTGATCCAATATCATAATGATAACCCGCATGTTGAGGTAGAGTAACCGACACTCCACCCGCAACGGCCATATCACATTGAAAAGAAATCAAACTCTGGCACGCCGAAGCAACAGCAACCAATGATGATGAGCAGGCAGTCTGAATACTGATACTAGGTCCTTTAAAATTAAACTTATAGGATGTGTAAGTAGATATATAATCTTTGTCGTTTGCCAACCAAGCCCGTAGCGCTTGAGAGGGTCGTTCCAAATCAAGCAGGTGTCTTAGATTGAAAAATAAGTAATTCAGTGTGCTAGAGGACGCATATACACCTGTTAAATCATCAATGTTAAACGGATCATAGCCTGCGTTGTATAAGGCATCATAAACTGTTTCTAAAAAAATCCGTCGCTGTGGGTCTAACAATTCCGCTTCAGCTGGCGCAATATTAAAAAGCTCGTTGTCAAAACTCTCAGCATCTTCCAACACCGAACCTACTTTTACATAATTTGGATTTTTTATAAAGCTGGTTTTAATACCTCTAACCTTTAATTCCTCGTCACTAAACCTGGTTATCAGGTCATTTCCATTTAAAAGGTTGTTAAAAAAACTACCTAGGTCAGGCGACTTGGGAAAACGCCCAGCAACTCCCACAACCGCAATATCAAAACCGGGATCGTTTTCTAGATCTTTACCGTCCATTTTTTTCCTCGTGAAATAGTATTATACCTAAGTTGAGCGATTATGGGCAGATGAACCGCACTATGTCGTTTCATATCGCAACTTATGATTTTCCTCAACGCACCTGACGGGTGCGCCTCCAGAAGTCATAAGCCACGCTATTTTACGACATAGTGCGGTTCATCTGCCCATAATCGCTCAACTTAGGTTATATTAGTGTCGTCTCGTCAACATTCTTTGACGACGCATTTGCCCTCTGGAAATGGGCTTATTCTCCTTGGGATGTCTACTCTTATCTAAACTCAATTCAACATTGTCTCTTAGCAAATTTTGCGCAAGGTAAGATGACATTTTGTTAGTAGTTGGGTATTGAAATAGGCGTACTATTTCGAGCTCAATATTGAGAGCCTCTTCAATTTTGTTCTTCAAAAATAGAACATGTATTGATGTCATCCCTAATTCAAAAAAAGAAGCGTTTGGATCAATATTGTGAAACTCCCCTTCTTCCTCCATAATTTTTAAAAGAAGATCTGTGATCTCTTTGCTTTGAGTGAAATCATGCTCAACATTATGCTTAGGTCGCTGTATGTCGATTTCGTTCAATGCCTTCCGGTCTACTTTTCCATTTGGTGACAAAGGAAAATTAGGCAATCTAAAGTAAAGATGGGGAACCATATAACTTGGCAATTTGGCACTTAGATTTTTTCTAATTTCTATCTCTCGTGACTGCCCTTCGCAAAAATTTGTCCCGGAAATGTAAAAAGCAACTAAGTAAGTCAGTCCACTTTGAGCATCTTTTTTGGGGATGACCAAGGATCTAGAGATCCCACAAATTTCAGTCATACTGGATTCAATCTCTTCAAGCTCTACACGATACCCATTAACCTTTACCTGAAAATCTGTGCGTCCTAATATTTCGATTTCTTCTGATTCCTGATATCGACCTAAATCACCGGTTTTGTAAATCCTTTCTCCGGTATTAGGATGAACAACAAACCTCTCTTCAGTTAGCTCCTGATCATTGTGATAACCCATTGCAACACCACGACCGCCAATAAATAATTCTCCTGGGACACCAACAGGGCGCGGACGAAAACTGTCGTCCAAAACATATATAGATTGGTCGGACAAGGCTTTACCATATGGAATACTGGTCCAATGTGGATCGATTTCCTCGATTACATGAAAAATCGACCAAATAGATGCTTCAGTTGCTCCACCTAAACTTACTAATTCGATTCCAGGATAATGGGTCTTTGTAAATGACGCTAAGTCTAGTGGTATCCAATCACCACTCAATAAAATAAGACGCAAGTCTAATTTGCTAGTATTTTGTCGAACCCTCATCATGAAACGATCAAAAAGCGCGGGCACAGAATTCCAAATGGTCACCTTGTGCTGATTGCAAAAATCATATAAATAACCTGGATCTTTTTCCTTTTCCGGATCGGGTAGTACAATTGCCCCTCCAACAGCGAGAGCACCAAATATATCAAATACCGAAAGATCAAAACTCAATGAAGATAAAGCCAATATACGGTCGTCAGAACTAACATTAAATCGACGATTAATGTCGACAAGAGTGTTTATCGCGGACGCATGAGAGATCATGACACCTTTGGGTTTACCCGTAGATCCAGACGTGTAAATAACGTACGCTAATTGGTTAGAATCCACATGCGTTATACGCGAACATCCTAGATCATTTCCGCAAAAATGTTCTTGAACAACGATGCACTGAAATTCTCGATTCATCTCACCGACACTAAAAAGTGAATCTTTAACAGAATTTTGGGTAACACATAACGATACATCCGAATGTCGCAACACCACTTTCTGGCGTTCCTTTGGAAGAGATGCATCAATTGGTAGATAGGCATATCCCGCGAAGAGAATCCCATAGACGGCGATTACTTGTTCCCACCCCTTATTCATGACAATGGCAATTGGGGCTTCCCGGGGAGGGGCACATTCGTATATATCGTTAGCCAAAGCAAGGGCTCTGTCTTGAAGTTCCTCATAAGTAATCGTTTTGTGAGAGGTAATAATTGCTGGCTTATCAGAAAATTGCGTTCTGGCATTCAAAAACAAATAGTACAGATTTTGAAAATCCACCTCAGATTTTTTATACTGTTCAGGTAGTAGCTTGTTAAATTGCATACCTAATAAGTTGTCGAACCGTTGGTCTATGATTGATTGTAACCCATACTGATAGTAATGATAAAACTGTGAATCAAACCCTTGGTTAAAGGCAGATTTATCAATCTCAATACAGATATCAATGCCATTTTTAGTTTCGTAAAGATAATTGTGAATTAAGACCTGTGGCGTTGGGTTACATTGGTAATAAATATCATCCAATAGGCTTTCTGATTGCTCCCCTTTTCTCACTGTTTTTGAACGCGAGTTCACCTCGCTTGAATTACTTCCTCCCAATGAGCTGGTAAAAACGACTGGCAGGATTTGAGAAGAATGTGTTTTCTTGTTTATTTCTCTCATCACCTCAATGCCACTAAAGTGACGCTGGTCAAAATCACTGAGCAGTTGCTTTTTTAGATCGTCAACCCGATTAAGAAAAGAAGTGTTCTTTCTTTGATTTACCTCTAAAGGAAGAATATTAGTAAAGTTACCAATCACTTTATCTACATCAGGAAAAACTTGCTTACGATCAGATATGGTAACGTTAAGCAGATAGTGAGCCTCTTCGGCAAAAAAGCTAATGACTTCAGTATATAAACCGAGAAGACAAGCTGTAGGCGTCGTTTTGGATTCGCTTGCCAGCGTTCTAACTTTCTCCCACTCTTGCTGGTTCAAAGACTTAAAAAAAAGTGACATTGAGGAGATAGAAGTGTCCTGCTCATCAGTTTTTTTAAGCAAAGGAAACTTAGGGGCTTTGGGTAGCGAAACCACTCGGTCAACCCAATAAGACTTTGCTCTATGATATTTTGATTGGTTCCGCTGATGTGCCAATTGGAGAGTATATTCTTCGAAACTTGGTCTCGCCGGAAAATAGTGTTTAAGATTTTGTGATAAAACCGACCATTCATGAGTTAGCATGGTGAAGCTTTGCATATCAATAATGATTGAATCTAGCGATACGTGAACTATGTTTTTTTCTTCTGTTAAGCGACTAATACCTATATCAAATAATGGCTGAGAATCGTTACATCTCACTTTGTAG
This sequence comes from Verrucomicrobiota bacterium, assembly GCA_021772675.1. GTDB lineage: Bacteria > Verrucomicrobiota > Lentisphaeria > JABSQK01 > JAJFLO01 > JAJFLO01. Next base: position 21,844 of record JAJFLO010000171.1, read on the forward strand.
GCAAATTCTTCTCTGATTGACTGAAGTTTACTATCTTCTTTATCAATCGTTCTATCTAAATCTAAGGTTTCAAAGTGATAGTACGGAATCGTTTGGTTGATTTTAAGTGTGCCGTTCTGTTGCAGGTTAGCTCTTAGAATCTCATACCGAATAAGCAATAGGTTCCACGCTTCTTCCAATTTCAATATATCAAGTGGATCTACAACAAATTCGGCATAGATATTTGCAGCTCTGTTACCAAATCCAAATCCGCCATTACGACCGATCCAATAGGCTTGTTGCATTTCTGTCATCTGGAAAAAATCATTTCTATCCGGGTTCTTTGTAAGCTTCTTCACATCATCATAGGACGAAATTTCATCTTTCTGTTCTGAATTATTATCAAGAATTTCAAGTATTCTTTCTTTATGTTGTCTCAATCCAGCAACCATAGATCTAGGGATTTTTCGATTCGAGTATACTTTTAGCTGGTTTTCTTCGTTCGCTAAAAGCACCTTCTTTTCTTTTAAACTCTCTAGTAAGGTATTTATGTTCATTATATTGTTAAAACCTCGTTAAATTCCTGCGAACATTGTTCAGACAATTTTAACGCAACCAAATCGAGTTCAGCAATTATTATATTGGAAATCTCATCAATAGAAGACTCCAACAAACGTTGTAACGATAGATCCACCTGGAGATAATCCCTAACGTCTTGCTGGATTTTTGCAACGCTTAATGAATCAAGCCCAGCCTGAAGCAAAGTCATTTTAACCGCAAAACACTTTTCCATTTCACCTTGGCCCGATAATAGACACAACAGATCTTGCAGATGAGAAAGCCGAACATCATAACGATTGGAGCCATCCACTATAGTTTTAATTAGGGTGTTTAGTTGTTTTTTATCAATATCATCAAGGCAATATGTATCATTCCATAGATAAATATAACTTAGACAATTATTCTCAATTTTATCAGCAATTACTTTACGCCTTGGTTTATGGCTTGTTGTGTATTGAATAGTGCCCTTGGCCACCAGGTACACTCTCGATACAGCAATATCAAAACCTTCCGCGATCGTTGCTTTTATCGAATACGCCATTGCCGCCAGTTGGTTCTCATCTTTGTGTCTATTGACCTCTTGAACAATAGCCAATCGATCGTCTTGAAAACCAACGGCTAGAGTTCGATATCTTGCATCTAGGTCGAGGGCAGTTTTAGTTGAATATTCCAAGTCATGAGGATAAAAATTTCGACCACGGATAATTATCACGTCTTTTATACGTCCACAGATGTATAAATTCCTGTCTCTCAAAAAACCAAGATCACCTGTTTTCAAATATCGCGACGATTCTCTGCCCTCCAACTTAGCACCAAAGGTCGATTGACTAACTTCAAATTTGTTCCAATATCCTTTTGCCACACTTGGCCCCGAGAACCATACTTCACCCACGTGGCTCTCTGACACGGACTGTTGGGTAGTTGGATCAACGATAACTAGCGAATGACCGTCAGCAACTTTTCCACAAGACACAATAGAAGTCGAGTCTGTTTTTGCCTCAATAATTTTACCTTGCTCTAGTTGTGTCGAATCACATTGAATACTTCTAGGTCTTTCATCAACCTCTCCACCAGCAACAAAAAGTGTTGCTTCTGCCAAGCCATAAACAGGGCAAAAGCACTCATATTTAAAACCACAATCATTAAAATAATTCGCAAATTTATTTAACACTTCTTTCCGAATCGGTTCCGCACCATTACCTGCACATATGACACTACTTAAATCGATGGATTTTTTTTCGTTATCTTTAATTTTTTTTACACAATAATCATAAGCAAAATTGGGGGCTGATAGATGGGTAGCTTGGTAGTCGGAGACTGCCTTTAACCACAATAAGGGAGACCGAAGAAATTGTTTAGGGGATGTAACTACACTCTGACACCCCTTATATAATGGTTGTAGTAAGGTGCCAATTAATCCCATATCGTGAAAATAGGGTAACCAAGTTACAAAACAACTATTTTTATCCACTTGAACTCTTTTACTCATTGCCTCAAGGTTGTGAAAAATATTGTCATGAGTGATTGCAATCCCTTTTGGCTCGCCTGTGGAACCGGAACTGTATTGCAGAAAAGCTATTTCTTGAACGGGATTTAAGAATGACTGGTTACTACTTTTATTGGTAGAATTTTCGATTTTATCATGATCAATGACGGTGGGAATAATGCCTTCCGCATCATTTGCTTGTTTTAATGAATCACTCATTGAATTGGATGCGACTAACAATGCAGGTTTCGCATCTTTAAAAATGGACTCAAGTCGAATTTTCCAGTTATTTCTACTTGCCGAGCAGCAAGGAAGAGGGATTGCCCCAGCAGCCATGGAACCCAGAAAGGCAACAACAAAATCAACACTCGATTGATATACTAAGGCAATAGGTTTTGAGACCACGTCGAAATGATTCAATCCTGACGCAAACTTTCCTACCCTTTCACATAGTTGTCGGTAACTGACTTGCTGAATTACAACTCCATTTTCAATTTCTGTATAAGCAATTTTATTAGGGGTTTCCAATACATGTTTTTCAAGAATATGCATCAGAGTTACAGAGCGCATAGATTTATCCTTACTAAAATATTGGGTTCTTCACGAAAATGTGTACATAGATAAGCTCTACCGAAGGGCTTACACCGAGCTTATCTAACGCATTTCCGTTGTCGATGGTTGTGAACTCTCAGAGGATTCTGGTGGAATAAAACTATTCCAAAATCACGAGGGACAATAATCCCCCATGACCAATGGGTTGCATTTTTTTCGTGCTCATAGCCTAAAGCGTCCTTTGGCCGTAACCAAAAAGATAAAACGAATTTCCCACGAAAAGCGCTAAAAGATACGAAAAGTATTAGGTTTACACTATACCCCGTACAATGAAGAAGAAAATGCTGAAGAATAGATTTTTATGAGAATTTGGGAAGAAAACAAAGATCCAAAGAAAATCCCCCAGATTCACACTGCAATAATCCATCTGTTTTATTCTGCCACATTTTGGCAGTGTTAGAGTACCCGCGACACATTTCCGCGCTAAGCTGTGCGTGCATTGTTGTTGAAATCATTGTTATATTAAGTGATAGACATTTTGATCTATTACTACGTCGGCGCTCTGGCTGAGAGAAACCATTTTGGAAAAGGATTGTCTGCGCACCCGGAAATCCGAAACCGTGAATCCGAAACTGTCGTGCTCCCTTGTGTTTGGTATGATAAAAACTGGTGTCGGGAAAAATATAGTTTGAATGGTGAATTTACATCTCTCGAAAAAAGAACCATATAGATGCCGCCTAAAGACGGAACTCTAATCTACAAATGCAAAAAGCTAAGGCGGGCATTGATAACTGATCTCCGATTACTGATAACTGGTTATTTACAATCTGAACAGGCTACCGCCATGACGGAGATCGATTTTCGCCACCGAATTCGACTATGATATTTGGTAATTCCCAAGGATTTTGTCATGCAAATATATCGAGTGCCCACTAAATAATTAAAACAAGGAGAAAAGATAGCTTAATGAATGAAATAAAAAAGTGAAATGAAAAAGTTTACCAATGATTTGAAAGGATTTTGCCTACTGAACAAGCGAAAAGCAGGAAAATAAAAAATTTCACCACGGATTCTCACTGATTGACACGGATGAAAACAAGATTTCTCCCACTAAATACGCGAAATGATACGAATTAAAATTGCGTGTTGCGATGCTTATGCTGAGACAAACCATTTTGAAAAAAGGTTCTTTCTCAGACTCTTTTCCTAAAACTTTTGAAATTTTTTAATCGTAAGCGCTGTTCTAAAATAGGCAAGTTAAGGGAAAGTTCATGCATCATATTTTGATTCATAATCATATTAAATAAAATGCATTGTGCAATTGAAAAACCTGTTATAAAAACAAGAAATTTCCAGATAGCAGTACGGATTGCCTTAGCGCAACCGTTGACCGCAACCAAAATTTAATTTAACCACGGATTTTCACTGATTGACACGGATGAAAAACGAGATTGATTTGGACGTTACGCACGCATTGGGGAATCGACCCCACACATGGGTTTAAAATCATAGTAACCTCACAAAACTTCTTGCATTTGGGAGTTTCCTGGTGATCTTAGTGACCTTCTGGTTAACCTGAATAATTCATCAGTATTCTGCTGCGAGCCCTAATCTCTGCTCAAATAAGCCGATTAACTCAATTTTACATCTCAGTGAATGAAAATTCACTTTCACTGTGAAATATTCTCTAATCAATTTATTATGAGCGAGTTAAATGCTCTCGCGACGAATCGCATGAATTAATCTGCTTAAACTGTAAAACCCATTAATACAAAACAATGATACTCAAAGCATATTCTAAGGGACTCTACTCTAATTGGTTTTTTTATGCACCTGACCGTCTATTATTTGATTGCGGTGAAGGGGCTTCATTATTTTTAAAGCAGGGCATTTTTGCAGTTGAAAAGATTTTCCTCTCACATGGACACATTGATCATGTTGCGGGTTTGTATTCGTTTCTGTGTCTGCGACAATCAACTAAAGGGGATACGTCTAAAGCGTTGACTATATATTATCCGGAAAAGGACCGAACGATATTGATTTTGAAGGATTCGCTTCAGAAAATGGTCGGTCATTTTGTAAAGTATGAACTTCAGTGGGTTGGCATTAAGGCGGGTGACAAAATTGAATTGAGGAAAGATCGGTTTATCAATGTATTTGCTGCGATACATTCAGCAAATGATCCCTTAGGATTTACGGTATCTGAACCGAGAAAACGTCTAAAACCTGAACTTGTGGGAATGCCGGGACAGGAATTGGCTAAAATTGCCCAAGACGATAAATTTGATTACTACGATGCTAAATTATTTTGTTATACTGGTGACAGTATGCCGTTACCTGCTGACACTTTTCGTGACTCACAAATATTAATCCATGACAGCACGTTTCTGGACGCAAACGATCGGAAGGCACCAACGCATGCAACCTCGCAAGAGGCATTTGACTGTGCTCATGCAGCGAATGTTGAAAAATTGGTATTGTGCCATATTTCGCCGCGCTATCATAACAGAAAACGAATAGAGTGTTTGTTAGAAAAGAACGAAACTTATGGTATTGACTATTGCTGGATACCACCGGGTAGAGTGTTTGAGATGTAGGATTTTTAGGGTTTCAAGAGTCAGAGTTCAGAGTTCAAGGTTTAAGGATTGGGTGTCAGGTGTCAATTGAAAAAAGCCCATCCCCTAATCGGTGACTACATACTCTTTGAATTCATGGGATTCCAGATGCGTTAGTCGACGGGTATACTTTCTGGAATAAGTTTGGAAATGAATTGGTTGACCACCTCGAATACTTGCTCACAGCCTTCGTTGCGGACGATGACATGATGATCAAGATCTAAAAATTTAAGAATCTTATCTTCACATTTTAATCGTGACATAATTTTTTGGGAACTTGCGTAGTCAACTACAGGATCATTTTCCGCATGCACGATTAGCGAAGGAACGGTTATATATCGTAATCTGGACCACGATTTCTTCATGAGTAATCTTAATTCCCGCAACGCTTTGAGATATAGACGATTATAGTTAATATCCGGATTTTCAGGCTTGGTATCAATATATGAGTAAACGTCTTGTTGTTTATTTGATTTATTCTTTATATCGTCCATCATATTTGCAGCGACTGATTTTTCGGCTTTAATTGATGCAAGATCAATGGGTGAATTCACAGTAAAAATCCCCTTCAGCTTTAATGGATAATGTGATGCGGCGAGTAATGCCAATAGGCCACCAGTCGAAAATCCTCCGTAGACGATCGAATCGCAATGGGTCCTTATTAATGCTACTCCTCTTAAATAGGCCTCATACCAGTCATTCCATTTAACGTGACATAGATTATTGGGTTCTGTTCCGTGGCCAGGTAATCTTATACAATAAACAGTATAGCCTTTGTCATGTAAAAACTCAGCAAGGAGCCGAACTTCCATGGGTGCGGATAAAAGACCATGCGCCAACACGATACCTGTTGATCGATTGTCAGAATTAAGAAAAATGGGATTGCCAACTTCGATTGATTTTGAGATTCCGGCTTTATAATATTTTTCATAATCTTCTTGATATCTGTGACAATCCAGTTCGTATATTTTTTTGACGAGCAATCTGTCAAGATAGTGTGAATTAAAATTAATATACTTGCATACGGATTTAATGACTGGCTTGACGGGTTTGACTTCATTTGCAATGACTTTTACCATATTTTTTTGCCGGATGGAATGGAATTTATGGGTCTCATTCAGGTTTTCTTTATGTATAATCAGATTTCCGTTTTGGTCGTCCTGAAGTATTCCAAGGTGCACTGCCAATTCTTTTATTTCATTCAGTGGCGAATATAAATCATCCAGAACAATGGAAATACGGTCATGGGTTAGAGTCCAATGCAACCTGCATTCCTGACGGCGACTTAATGATTCAGTCGATAAAAACAAGGCCGTTCTAAGATGATTTTCATTGATGATTTTTCCCTTATAAGAATGCAGCGCCGTACAGAATAAATGATCAATATTTATTTTTATATTTCTGTAAATTTTCCCCATGAATAATCGGGTAAATTTTTTTCCCTGGTACTTTAAAAATTGGTTTGTTTTGTCTACAGAACGAAAAAATGGCAAAAGATAGGTGGTCAACAAGAAATAATTATTTAGATAATCTTTAACCGAAATTGGGTTACCGAAATAAATATTTATATCGGTATTTCTGAGCAAAATATTTCCCTCTATTTCCAACTCCTCTGTTAAGCGATCCGGCAGTTTTCCGAAAAATTTTTCTGCAATTTTTTTTATTAAATTCGGTCCGGGTCTTAGAGGGTAGTAGCTGATGGTAATTGGTACGATTTCTGTGTGCAAATCGCTAATGCGTTCGATATCAGTTATATTAAATCGTTCCTTCAAGTCTGTGATGGTTTTGATATCATTCGATGCAAGCGCGTGCTGCAACTGCTGTTTATATATCTCGGTTTTCAATGCTAGAATAGCGCCCCCCGTGTGCAACTTATCTAACGGATCAGCGTGAAATTTAAGCAGTCTATTTTTGTTTATAATAGATTTGTTCTTTACCATTCGACCTTCGGGATAGATAACCCAGTTTTGACGTCCGCAGATCAGATCGCCTATTATTAGGTTATCCCGTTGAGGTTCACTCGTTGAGATAACACCAAGTGAGGAAAGAAACTCGCCAAATTTTCCGAGAAACAGTGACTCATCAGCTAAACTGTGAACGTATTTTTTTGTATATTTACTAATTTGACAGGGAACAATTACTGTTTCGGTGCGCGTGAAATGGTTAATGACGAAAACAGTTGGATTGTCGCTTAGATTTTCAATACCTTCCGCATTGAAATTACATTTCAATACCCGTTCAAGTAGTGCCACTGACAACGTTGCTGTTTTTATACTTAGATTTGGCAAAGTAATTGTTCCATATGGTTTATCACAAAGCATTTATACTGCAAGCAGTAGGTTTTTCGACATTCGTTATTCATTTCAGGCAACAATGTTACAGAAACCTGTCGAAAACCTGATGGCTGTCAGTATACTATGGGAACGTATATCACATCATGTCAGCATCTTGCCTTGGCTATCGAATTCTGTGTGTATCGACACACTGTCATTCTCTATCCAGCAGTAAAATAATGAAATTACGCATTCTAAGTCCTCCCGTTAGAAGTTCGTGAGAAAAGCGGGTTAGCCTGATTAATTCACGCGATTTCTACTATGAGCACATATTTTGCTTCATATAAAAGACTTATGAAGAGCTGGAGAATTCGAAATAGTATACTATTTCTGCATCCTCCAAACCTCCATAAATCATTGATCTAAAGCAAACTAAGCACTCTCGTGACGAAATTGCATGAATTAATCATGCTAGGGGTTTCCTTTTTGCAGATAGTTTCTTTAAAAGCCCACCTGACAACGGTACTCCAAACTTAATCACTTGAAAATTAAATGCATAGTTTTGGACTTTTGCTCCTACGTGAGCGAGAGACTTCTGCCCACACTTCCCCATTTCAAAATTCTTAGAAAAGCTTCTTCTACTCAAGGAGGGGGACAACATTTCAAGCCCGATGAATTAATCAGGCTAATCAATGGTTTTAATTACGCCATCTTCCAACCATTCACATTCGTTCGATAATACACGATTACTGAGGTTGTTTATGGATTTTCCATTGCTATGATTGATTGAATAAAATGCCTGTTTGATCCGAGTCCGTGCATTAATGCAGAATAGATCAGCAAGATCCTGAGACGCGTCACGGCCGTTGCAATCTCCTAATAAAGATTCTGCATAGGACAATGAGGCTGCCATTGCGAATAAATCGGTACCAATTTCAACGAATCGAAACATGATCAATTGTTCTTTTTCTAATTTTTGCTGATATCTGCCCATTGCATGAAACAAACCGCGTGCTAGCTTTTTCGTTGTTTTACCTATAAATTTCAAATGTTTTTTGTTAGTCTTAGATAAACTCCTGGACTTATATTCCACGGGCAATCTAACCCATTGTTTTGGATACCAAATACTGTAATGAGCTAAAATCTTGAGAAGAGAACTAATTTTTGCGGATAATGGAATCTTAGGATCCAGCATAGGCATCAGTAATTGAAAATGTTTATCCATGGCCTCTCGAGCAATGAATAATCGCATAATCTCACTGGTACCTTCAATGATTCTGTTAATTCTGGTATCTCGCATCATGCGTTCGATGGGTAATGGTAATTCACCCCTTTTTTTCAACGAATCATAGGTTTCGTACCCTCGTCCTGCCCGAATTTGTAAGGCGTCATCGACAATCTTCCAGGAGACCTCAGTACAGAAGTATTTCGCAATTGCAGCCTCCAACCGAATATCAGCGTTCCCTTTATCCGCCAATGCCGATGCAAGCCAGGTGACACTTTCGGTGGCAAAGGTATCAGCAGCCATATTTGCGATCATCTCTGCGACGGCTTGATGTTCACCAATTGTAGTTCCCCATTGGGTTCGCTGCTGAGACCACTTCCGGGACCAGTATAGACACAGTTTGTTACACGCCGAAGAAGCAGCCGGAATGGTCAGCCGCCCTGTATTCAAGGTCACCAAGGCAATTTTCAATCCCCTGCCCGGCTTATCAATTATATTTTCTTTTGGAACTTTAACATCCTTAAAGTTCAACAATCCGTTATCTATTCCATTCAACCCCATGAACTTACATCTATGTTCAACTTCAAATCCGGGTGTATTTGCTTCGACGATGAATGCGGTAATTTGCTGTTTTTCCTTGCCATTGACGATTTTTGGTGGCGTCTTTGTCATAACGATCAAAATATCTGCAATGGGTCCATTGGTACACCACAACTTAGACCCGTTGATAATATAATGATTGCCATCGTCGGTTGGTGTTGCTGTCGTTTTCATTTGAGCTGGATCGGACCCCACATCAACTTCAGTCAATGCAAATGCCGAAGTTTCTCCTTTCGCTAATCGCGGCAAATACTTTTCCTTTTGCTCATCGGTGCCAAATAATTTTAGAGGCTGAGGTACACCAATACTTTGGTGGGCAGACAAAAACACTGCTGTTGAGGCACAATGACTGCCAATAAGGGCAATCGCCCGGTTGTAATTAATCTGTGACAATTCGAGGCCACCATACTTCTTGGGAATCTTCATTCCGAAACATCCCAAGTGGGCGAGTGCATTTTTCGCTTTTTCAGGTATTACCCCTGTTTTATCAACGTCATCGGGGTCTATATGTTCGATTAGACTGGCTTTGAGCTTCTCTAAAAATTCATCCCCAATTCGTTTATCATCGTCGCGTTGAACTGGAAATGGATTAATTAAATCCCAGCGGAATTGACCATTGAACAATTCACCAACAAAACTGGTATATGTCCATTCCATTTCCCGCGAATCCTCGGTCAAATCCAATGACTTCTGTTTTTCTTTGTTATCGGTTAATTCCATGTATATGTGCTCTTATTTTAGTAGTGGGAATGGTGCTTGATACTTGATACTGGACGTAAGAATTGAAAATTCCTAAAAAAACGGCATTAACTTGAATAAAATTTTAATTGTTCATCTTTCATCTTGTTCAAATAATCACAGGGCTGAAATCGATCTTTGCTGACAGTCTCAAATCCTTTTAATACGTCGACAATTTTTGAAATGCCAAACGAATCGGCATACCGAAGCAAGCCGCCACGAAATGGTGGAAAACCAGTTCCCATTATCATGGCCATATCAAGATACTCCGGACAACTGACGATTTCCTCCTGCATGCAGCGAGATGCTTCGTTCACCATTATCAGCATTAATCGTTCCAGAATTTCATTGTCGCTAACATTAATTCCCAGGGACTGGCTTTCACCACTATATTTGGAAACCAGAGACGCAATTTCAGGATTTATCTCTTTGTCTTTTCCACTATATTGATAAATTCCCTTGCCGGATTTTTTCCCCAACAAAGATTTGTCATTACTGATATCAACAAAAATATCGACCATCTTCATTCTTTTGCCGTAGGACTCTTCAAGGATCTTAGCAGCTTTATAACCGATATCAATTCCAACTTCATCAGCAAGTGCAAATGGTCCCATCGGCATACCAAATCGCGTTATAATAGAATCGACTCTCACCGGATCGACGCCCACCTGTAGTAAATAAAATGCTTCGTTCAAATAGGGAAGCAACAGTCGATTTACTAAAAATCCAGGACAGCTTTTCACCAGCACCGGAGTTTTTCCTAGTCGTTTGGTCAACTCCATGATGGTGGCAATAGTCTTAGGTGACGTTTTGTCACCAGGAATAACCTCCACAAGGGGCATTCGATTTACTGGATTAAAAAAATGCATGCCTATAAACCGCTCTGGATTTTTTAGTCTCTTACTCATTTCAGTAATGGACAATGTCGAAGTGTTACTGGCAATAATAGCAGATGACGGTATTCTGTTTTCAAGATCACTGAAAACTGACTGTTTGACATTAAGATCTTCAACAACGGCTTCTATGACGAGATCTATTTTCTCAAATCCGGAATAGTCTACTGTTGCGGATAATTTATGCATTCTTAAATTAATTTCTCTATCGTCGAATTTGCGCAATTTTTTGAGTTGTTTATATATTTTTGCAGCGGTTTCATATCCTTTCCTGATTGCGTCCCAATTGAGGTCTTTGATCCGTGTAGAAATGAAGGACTTGGTAAATAACCAGGCAATTGCTCCGCCCATTACTCCAGCACCTAAAACGCCGACATTGGCAATATCTTTTATTGCAACAGGTTCACGTGTTCCTGAATCTTTTTTCAATTTCTCGCGAATAAAAAATAAGTTTATTAAATTTCTGCATGTGTCTGTAATAACCAGCTTGCTGAATTCGTCCGCCTCAATCTGAAGTCCTTGATCTAATGGCATTGCATGTGTCTTTTTAATAACATCAACGGCTTTAAGTGGCGCCGGATAAAATTGTTTTGTTTTTGCCACTACATTTTTTTTACTTAGATTAAACAATACTGCTTTGCCGATTGGATTTTTTTCCAGAACAATACTTTGAAGCGTTGCTTTATTTCGTTGTTTCTTGATCTGTTCGGCACCATTCGGCTGAAGAATTACAGATATAAATTCGTTAACTTTTTCATGTAAAAACTCTTTGGGGATCAACGCATCGACCAACCGGTATCGATAGGCCTTTTTGCCATCAACAGGTCTTCCGGTCAGAATCATAGTCAAGGCTTTTTCAAGCCCGATTAGCCGAGGCAGACGCTGTGTTCCGCCAAAACCGGGAATAATACCTAAATTCACTTCAGGCAAGCCAATTGAAGTTTTGGGATTATCGGTGGCAATGCGATAATCAAACGCAAGCGATAATTCTAGACCACCACCAAGACAAGCGCCATTGATGACAGCAACTGTCGGCAGGGGAAGTTTTGAAAATTTTGTGATAATTCTTTGCCCCAGCAATGCCTTTTTTTTTCCATCTTCTGAAGAATTTATTGACGCAATTTCATTTATATCAGCACCTGCGATAAAAATATCTTTTTTAGCGCTGATTAAAGTGACAGCCTTTAATGACGAGTCCGAACCAATTTTATCGATCAGTGTTTCTAACTCATCCATGACTTCAAATGTGAGTTTGTTTATTCTCTCGCCAGGATAATCAAATAGGATTGTACCAATTCCCGTTGCTCCATCAATAGTAAATTTAAAGGCACCACTCATGAATCGACCTCCACAAGCATGGCGCCGCCCTGCCCGCCACCAATACACATTGTGGCTAACCCAAGTTGCTTGTTTTGACGACGCAATTCTTTCAACAGTGTTAAAATAAGGCGAGCCCCCGTAGTGCCGACGGGATGTCCCAAGGCAATTGCGCCGCCATTTACGTTTAGTTTATTGCGGTCGATATCACCAATCTTTTGAGAACGGCCAAGGTAAGTTTGAGCAAAATCATTGGACGCAAATGCCCGCTCATTGGCAATAACTTGAGCGGCAAAGGCTTCATTCAATTCGATTAAATCGATATCATTAAAATTTATTTTCGAATTCTTAAGCAATTTTGCAGTTGCATACACTGGCCCCAATCCCATGCGATTTGGTTCCAGTCCCGCATAAGCATAATCAATTAAATATCCTAGAGGATCATACCCCAGATTCCTGGCGTTTTCCTCACTCATGACTACTAACGCGGCAGCACCATCTGAAAGTGGGCAGGAATTTCCCACGGTTACGGTACCATTATGACGGTCAAAATAGGGTCGCAATTTTTTCAATGCGTGTAACGATTGGTCTTTACGAGGTCCATCGTCTGCAGATTGGATAGACTTATAGGCCGGGGGCATGGGTAGAGGGAGAATCTCTTTATCAAAAACTTCAGCTTCTTGCGCATTAACGGCACGTTTATGACTGAGCAATGCAAAATCATCCTGCTCAGCTCGGTTGATTTGAAACTCTCTTGCCAAAACTTCGGCAGTTTTACCCATAATGAGTCCGCAAATGGGATCGGTTAATCCTTCTACTATGCCTATAACCGGCTGGAGGTCCTTCGGACGAAATGAAAGAAGTGTATTAAGTTTTTGCCCAATCGATTTTGATCTCATTAATTTCGCGAAGAATACCTCCATTTTTTTACTGAACATAAGCGGAATATTACTCATGGATTCGGTACCGCCGGTGACAAATATGTTTGCTTCACCCGCATTAATCTTTGCTGCCGCAGTGGTTACGGATTCAGCACCGGACGCACAGTTTCGATGAACAGTATAAGCGGGAATGGAATTCGGCAGTCCAGATTTAAGTGCAATAACTCTGGCAATGTTCGCCTTATTCATCGGTTGAGACACGTTCCCAAAAATGAGTTCGTCAATTTCATTTACTGGTAAATTTAGTTTAGTCAGCAGCTCTTTTACGCAGTAGGCGCCAAGATCATCAGCGCTGATGTCTTTAAAAATACCACCGGCTTTGCACTGAGGTGTTCTGATGCCATCAACGATTGCGATACGATTTTTCATTTTTCCTCATATTTTTTTAATCCTACCTCTCGCGGGGTTAATTCTCCGCCGGTTGCTGTGTTTGCAAAACACTCTCGTCAGAGATAAGCTGTCTCATCCCATCAACTGTGGAATTCGGCCGTGTCGAGTCCAATATTCTTAAAAAAGTGATATACCCCGCAGTCCTGTCCAATTTCTGGCGGATTGCGGCGAGGCAGTCGATTAATTATATTTACTATACTGCAAGCAGCAGATTTTTCGACATTCGTAATTCATTTCAGGCAACAATTTTACAGAAACCTGTCGAAAACCTGATGGCTGTCGGTATATAGTATTCTATCACAGAATTCAGAAATTGAGAATTATTCCAAATTATGAAACGTATCGAAGTAGTGAATAACAGTTAAAAAGCCCATTGGCAATGGGTATGCACCTGATAAAACATAACGAGGTATTTTCGCATCTCACTTTCAGGCCAGATTTGATGTCATTAGATTCCCTTTTTGATGAAATTAGTAATACTTTTTCCTCCTTTATAGATTTTCTTCATCACCGACGGGGTTTTCTCCTTAAAGTTGCTATGATCATTATAATCCGTATTAATTATGGTGCCGTTATATTCGATTGCGGCTAATTGCATATCAACGCCACGTGTAAAATGGTTGAATGGTTTTGAAGGTTCATATATACCATATACTTTTACTAAATGTCCACGTTTTCTAATGGAATTACAAACGTCATAACAACGGTCAATAATTTCTTTATTATAGCCATCCTCGCCGACCCTGATTTTATTATTAATCTTTGGGAAGACGAGTTGATTGGCACGGGCATCATTTAATTGAGGTTTATCCCCCAATACCATGATCCAAATTCTGCCATTATTTGAATTTTCGTATAACTCAGAACCCAAAACATAGGCTTCTATAACGATTTCTCTGTTGGTTAGTTCAATTTTTTTATTGATAAAATCGTCAAAAAAAACAGTCTTGAAGTTTTTGTAATTCTCAATTGAAAATCGTTTATCCTTTTTACAGCCTAACAGGAAAATCAATACGATTAAAAATATATTAATATTGTATTTCATAACTCAATTTATGATAGTAATTGTGACGTAATCTCACTCGCGGGTTTAATTCTTCGATGATAGCCGCACTCGCTTAACACTCTGCTGTCGAATCCAATAATATTTCAAAAAATAGAGATAGCCCGCAGTGCTATCTGGTGTTTGGCAAATTCGGACGAGGCAGATGGTTTAATGTTTGTTCAATAATAAGGAAATCTAAAACAGTATTGACGTTAACCCGTATTTCTCGCAAAGCATCTACTATGTGAACATATAATTACGTCATTTTCGGACAACCGTTAACCTGGATTATTCATAAACTTTCTATTACGAGTCGTTATGTCACATATTTTCAACGAGTTATAAAATCATACGGGTTCGAAATAGTTTCCACCACGGCGAATTTCCAACACTAATCCTGCACGCGAACAATATTCATAACTCATTTATTTCACGCAATTTAATAACTCTCATCACAAAATTTCATGCATAATCCAAGCTAATTATCTGCTTTAAACCAGTCATAAAAATGAGAAATATTTTTCAATGTCGAAGACGCATCATCATAGGCCAAATCAATCGTAAGCCCGTCAATCTCAATTGACTCTAATTTTAACCACATGACATTGATTTCCTCACGATAGTTCCCTTTAATAAATTTACCCAATACCGTAACCTCTCCATCTTGCCCCAATTGATCCATTTTAGTCAGACAGTCCTTTAGGATGTGATCATTATAACCTATGTAGGCGCATTTTAATACGGACAACGGCGATGTGCCAACATCAATCACTGGAATTTCGGCTGCCAATCTATTACTTAATGAATAAAATCCATCGTAAATTTCATTCATACCCTCGCCCAAAGAAAGGAATCCCCTGCTTACTTGTTTATATTTATTTTCCAGTGACCTATCATTTAATTTTAAATGTTCCCAACTTCTTGCTTTGAATAGTTCCCCATATGACAGAATTGAGTAAGCATTGTTCGTGTCCGTTTTTTTGAATTCAAAAATTAATTTGTGATTCAACACCTCATATCGATTTAGAATTAATAAATCTGCCAATTGATTCAACTCACCCAAGGCCTCGACAATATCATTGTTAAATTTATTTGAGGTTTGCGGATCATGGGCGACCTCTTTTGCAAAAACGTCAGTCTGATTTTCTGTCCAGAATTCAATCGACTTACTTACAGTAGAAAATGATGATAATGCACTTCCCAATTTTAGATATCCTTCTCCAATCACTTCAATTGAGTTGCCAACATCTGTCATGGATTTCGATTTAAAATAATGACTAAGGGCACGGATTTTATTGCCATAAATATTTAAATCATAAGAAAGATGCAGGTAAGTAGTTTCATCGAATCCTTCCTTTTCGACCTCCTTTGCAGCATCAATTATCAAATTATTTATCGTATTTAATCTGCCAGCCAAATTAATTTTTCGATAGTCTTTTTTTACTAATTCAATAGTTCTGATATCGTTAAATGAATGCTGGCGCAATGTCAATTCCAGCAGATTCAATCCTCGTGCCATATCCTTTAGTTTAATGCCGTTAACGTAAGCAGATATCTCAACATCTTTGTTGATATATTTGTTAGGATTTGAAAGAACTTGAGAAATTTCTAGGCGGGATTCAGCTGGTAAAACATCGATTTTAGAAGATTTATGACTATCTGTAGGATTAAAAGATGCATTCACCATTTTTTCTTCAGGCTTGACATGATAACATCCGGCTGTTAATAAAACGCTGAAGGCAAAAATGATGAGAAAACGCTTATTCAATACATAAAATTGGAATTTATTGCAAATCCTAAATAAATGTTTAACTAAATGAATAATCATTTTTCAGACCCTCCGAGTGTATATATACTACGTTGGCTGCCTAGCCTTTTTGACAAATGATTGTAATAATTTGTTCCTATTCTGCCGATGATTTATTATTAGCAGCTATTAAATAATTTTTGGCGCATTATACATACCTTTAAATCTTTAGACGATGGGATATATAAGCGCCTAATCCGGAATTTTCACAATACTTCTATTTCAAAGTTTATGAGAATTCCAAGCTAATTTCAAACCCACGAGGAAAACAATGCCAGAGCTGCCTGAAGTCGAAACCGTGACAAATGCGCTTCGACCACACCTTATTAATAAATCCATTCGAACTATCGCGGCAAGTGATAAAAAACTGCGATTTCCATTGGATATCAGTCAATGCCGGATACCCGATGATTGTAGGATTACAGATGTAAAACGAAGAGCAAAATACATATTAATTGAGTTAGAAAATCTAACTATTTTTGTCATGCATTTAGGTATGTCTGGAAACATTCGGATAGAAAACAGTAAATTTATACGGAAGAATCATGATCATTTTTTTATTCACCTGAAAAATGGTACATCAATGATTTTCAATGATCCAAGACGATTTGGTTCGATAAGATTATTTACTATCGATAAACCCAATCAACTTCCCATTTTTTTAAATGGCCTGCCCCCTGAACCTCTGAGCAATACTTTTGATGAAAATTATTTTTCAACATTATTAAAATTTAGAACCAAATCAATTAAATCGATACTCATGGATAGTAAGTTGGTAACAGGCGTGGGTAATATTTATGCATGCGAAGCGTTATTTAGAGCCAACATTAATCCCCAGAAATCAGGTGCTAAGTTATCCAAAAAACAGCGAAATAAACTGTTAAAGGCAATTAAGAAAGTATTAATCGATTCAATTGAATCAGGGGGAACAACAATATCGGATTTTCGGAAAGTTGATGGTACTGAAGGAATGTATAGTTTGAAACTAAATGTTTACGGACGAGAACAGCAACCTTGTATTAATGAATGTGGATCTACAATTAAACGCATAAAAATGGGAGGAAGATCAACCTATCATTGTCCCATCTGCCAAAAAAGTTAATAATCTAAAGACAGAGAATTAGCACTCGGAACTATACCCGGGAACCTCGTTCAATCGGCTTAAACAAATCGGCCTCTGGTTGCATGCATTTCATTTCCTGGCCTAAAAACGATTCTATTTGGGGAATATTAAATGATTCGTCCTCGCAGGCAAAACTTATAGATTTCCCCAGAAGTCCAGCCCTTCCGGTTCGACCGATTCTATGCACATAATCTTCAGGGTCATTTGGCAAATTATAATTAATAACCATACTCACATTTTCTACGTGTAATCCCCGTCCAGCAACGTCTGTGGCCACCAGTATACGAACCTTTTTATTCTTAAAATTATCCAACGTCTGTATCCGCTTTTTCTGGGCGACAGCACCACTCAAAAGTGAACAGTTAAATCCATCTTTTTTTAATTTCCGAGTTAAGAACTGCGTTTCATCACGAGTATTACTAAATATGATAATTGAATCTGAATTATCGCTTTTAAGAAGATTGTATAGCACCACATATTTTTGATCCGTCGTTACAATATAAACATTCTGATTTACGGATTCTGATACAATATTTTCAGGATTGATTTCGGCAATATGCGGTTTTTTCGTCCACCGATCAATGAACCGACCAATTTCAGGCACCATTGTAGCACTGAACATTAATGTTTGTCTGGAATCTCTTGATGGTAGATAGTGGACTATTTTTGTTACATCAGGTATAAATCCCATGTCAAGCATACGATCGGCTTCATCAATAACTAATATTTCAACATAACGCAAATGAATTACGTGATTACGCCTAAAATCTAACAGCCGACCCGGTGTCGCAATGACAATATCTATCAATTCATTTTTTAGACGTTTTTGCTGTTGATTGTAATCAATTCCACCGATGACACTCATAATCTTTAGATGACAATATTTAGCCAACAACAATGCTTCTTCTTCCACTTGCATTGCTAATTCCCGGGTTGGAGCCAAAATTAAGGTGCGAGGAGTACCATTTCGTCTATTTTTATGAGCAGGTTGACTCAAAAGCTGCATAAAAATCGAGATAAGATATGCGATAGTTTTACCGGTACCAGTCTGAGCTTGTCCTGAAGCATCTTTACCTTTCAATGTTTCGGGGAGGATTGCAGCTTGTATAGGAGAGCAATATTCAAAATTCAAATCGGCAATAGCATGTAAAATTTCACCTCTTAGATTTAAATCGTGAAACCGTAATTTATCCTTCACCTCATCAACTTGAAAACTTGAAATATCCCATTGTTTATGATTTTCAATCGATACCGTTTTATCCAATATATGTCGTTCCTCTTTTAGATGATTGTCGGATTTTTTGGGGTTGAACTGCTTATTTTGCATGCGCCGCTTTTTTCTAACACGTTTAACTTTCCTCTGCACGGTTTTCTCTTCAGCACTGGACTCAATGGGTACCGAAGTTTTTTCAATCATGAAACTACTAGGTAATAAGGTATTCTTTATGCTTTTTAGTAAATTTCTAACCATTAATAGACCCCACCAACGAGTAAAATCTGCCACTGGATTTTAGCCTGATTAATTCATGCGATTCGTCGCGAGAGCACTTAACTCGCTCATAATAAATTGATTAGATAAAATTTCACAATGAAAGTGAATTTTCATTCACTGAGATGTAAAATTGAGGTAATCGGTTTATTTGAGCAGAGATTTGGGCTCGCAGCAGAATACTGATGAATTATTCAGGTTAGATGTTGCACATGGCAAAACTATTTCGTTTTCTTCTTATGTTTTTTACTTTTATATTTCCCAAATTTCTCGACCTCAACAACGTGATCCTGTGTGAAGTTTCCTAAATATTTGATTTTTCCCTTAAATAGAATTTCGGCCCCCTTCGGGACTTTATCAATTTTGTCTCCCATGGCCTTTGGAACCTTTAGTTTCACATCAGCTTTTAGGCTGTCTGACGGATCCATTTTTATCCGAATAGTTTTAGGAGAAAATATGTGATGATTTTGGAGTATAGAATTATATTTAATTTCAACTACTGTTCCGTGCCAAACAATCGATTTATTTTTGATTTTTTCAAAATTGTCTATTCGATTCCCATTATCTTTTCCACATGCCTTATGATATCTCTTCCAACTAAGACCCTTTTTCTTTTTAGGTTTATTTTGAGAATGTAAAGAAAGCGGAAGAATCAATAACGCTGTTAATAGAATTAGAACGGCTTTGTTAGGTTTACTTAGGGTTAAATTCATAGTAACTTTTCATTTTTTTTTACCACATAATAAGTCCACACTGGTGTTAATTCAAATTCATATGGAATAATCTGGAGTCAATGGTTAGGGCTCACAAATAAATAACTTGGATTTTTTGCATCTTATCTTCACGTCATCTAGGTCCGATCCAAATAACGAAAAAACATTGAAATATTGCAATATTCCTGCTGCTTTTCGCCATTCAGATCGCCCAAACCGGACATAAATCTGAGCGCGAAATTATCCAAGTTATTTATTTGTGAGCCCTTAATTTGATGTGAAACTTGGTTTCGTGGTAGAACTGAACCCTGAACACTGAACCCTGAACACTGACTCTCTAAAATGCTTAAATTCCTAAGTTTAAATGACTTAATTCAAGATAATAATGTGGACGAATTGTTTTCCGTGGTTTAGTACTGAATTTTTTTATTCTTCCATATACAATTAGGATGTCGCCTCTTTTTAAACTGGCCATGAAAGAGGTTAAGCTGCTATTTTTCTTTGCTATAACCGGAACCTTTTTATCCCCTATGAGCAGCATGAAATGTTTATTCGGCCTAAATCCAGATTTTTCCATGTATGCCAAAAATGTTGTACTGAATTTTCGAAATGTTCCTTTGTAGGTCACCTTTTTATTTTGGTAATCTTCTGGAGTGATGCTTACTTGATTAATTGTTATTTTTGTAAATAAATCTGCTTTTTTCTGATCGATTTCTCCTGTCGAGGGTGACGCCATTGACTGAAATACGATCAATACCCATACTATAAATAGAGATTTCACAATAATTTCCTTCAAACATTTTCCCTATTACTACTTAATCCAATGTCCATATCTTACCTGAATTTTAGATATTTTTAAAAATTTAGCCTGATTAATTCATGCGATTCGTCGCGAGAGCACTTAACTCGCTCATATTAAACTGATTAGAGAAAATTCCACAATGAAAGTGAATTTTCATTCACTGAGATGTAAAATTGAGTTAATCGGCTTATTTGAGCAGAGATTAGGGGTCGCAGCAGAATACTGATGAATTATTCAGGTTAGTTTCTCCATTTTTCCCGAGACAATATAATTGTTAAACGCCGCCGAAAAATGGCTATTTATTGTCTCGCAAAGCGGGCTAAGGATGAGGTTGAAATATTAGTGAAATAACTCGATAGTATAGGAATTTGTATTCTAAGTTGTTGCAAATTTGCTGGTAATAAATTTCCAAGATATCTTGAATAAGGAGCATGTCCCGTTTGTAGTTCCGTCTTCAGGCGGAAGTTTTAGGAGAGCTTCAGCGATCCTTGGTTGAGATGTCCTCGCTGAAGCGTCGTTAAGACTTCCGCCTAAAGACGGGACTACAAACCTTACCCTGTCCGGGTTTTGTTTGCGTTGATTTGATTGTATAAGCACTTGTATTCTTAGTCGTTACTATTTGAAGATAAAAGCCCCGGCGCAGCCGGTTAAGTTCATATTGTTTTCTTGAGACATTCTTAATTTGATAAATTATCCATACTCAATCAGTCCACACCCCCAATTTAAGGTTTAAGAGCAAAAATGACGGCAAACTTAACAACTGAGCAGCCACAAGCAACAGATCCTGTACCCGCGGGCGATGTCCAGTTTGTGCAATACCACGCACCGCAAATAAGGGATGGTGATTTCAAGGTAACCGTTACGCAGACGGTTAACGCCACGTCTAAGCAGGAATCGATTCCTGCATCAACAGCGGAGAACCCGACTTTCCCTCCCGCGAAAATGCTTTTCAGTGTGAGAGGTCCGCGTTTTTCTCTGCCTGAGGCGGACATTTTTTCAGTATTCCCACCAAAGGGAAATCTGGGGGATCACTCCAATGTCTTGCCACACATCATGTTGAATCGTAGTACGCTTCCTTGGGAGCGGGATTGTCTGCCGAAACAGGCACAAACAAACTATACGCCTTGGCTGGCTTTATTGCTCTTTGATGAAGATGAATCAATCACAATATCCACTCTGACCTTGGGGGAATTAATGCAGACGGATCCTGGCGTAGATTTCCCGACAATTGCGCTAGAGAAGGGACAGCATGCTAGCGACTCGGTGACGGTGATCGACGTGCCGAAATCGTTGCTGGAACAAGTGATGCCCAAAACCGCGAAGGATCTGAGTTTATTGGCCCATGTTCGGCGGTCATCGGATGATCCCTTGATCCAGTTTGAACGGGCGGTGATCAATAGCAACCGATTGCCTACTCCGGGTAAGACCAGCACAGTACATTTGGTCTCTCTTGAAAACCGATTCTCTGACAATGGATTTGTCTATGCAACAGGTGACAATCAAAAAACGTTGATTCGCTTGGTCTCGCTCAAACATTGGCGCTTTGCCTGCTTGCTTGAGAAGCACAGTTTTAAAGGGTTACTGATCCATTTAAAGCAATCCGGCCAGGAACCGATGACTCTACGGGTACCGAAGCGATCTGATGCCACCGCGGAGCAGTATGCGCAATGCGGTTATATCCTGCTACCACATTATTTGCGTAATGGTCAGCAAACAGGGTCTTGGTATCATAGTCCGTTGACCCCAATAGATGAAAGTTCGATGGCGACCGAGACGGTCACGCTTCCAACGCCCGCGTCCGACCCTTTGCTGTTGTTTGATTCAAAAGAGAAACTCCTGGACGTGTCGTACGCCGCCGCCTGGGAATTGGGACGGATATTGTCCCTCAACAGCAAGTCGTTCTCGACCGGATTGTACAAATGGAAGCGTGCGCATAAGGCAAACTTGAAATTGGCTGAGCAGAAACTGATTCATGGTTATCTGCCGATTGATAAGCATCAGACGCCTGCTGAGGAATCAGAATGTCCATTTCCGACGAACCTTGGCAATTGGCTTGCGGGTTTAGCTTTATTGAAGGGCATACCGTTTAATTATTTGGCACCGGATCAAACGATGTTGCCCGCCGAGTCGATTCGTTTTTTCAACATCGATTCGAAGTGGGTAGAGTGTTTGTTGGACGGCGCCTTTAGTATCGGGCGTGTGTTGACCTCAGATACCGAGATGGATGCCCGGCATACATCAGACCTATTGTCCTTTCCGAAGATGTCGGGATTCTTGCTGCGCTCGGAGGTGGTGTCCGGATGGCCGGGTCTGCTTGTGGAAGGAAGTAGCCTGGTTGTAAACAATATGGACGCCTCTTTGGCCGATAATAGCCCATTGCCCTTGTTGCGGATGGACCGTTTATCGCCGAGTGTGTTGATCTGCGTGTTTGCAGGCACCCTCAAGACGGTTGATATCCATCTTAAGCCGGAAGCGCTTCATTTTGGTGTGACGCTGCAAAATCATGGCAAATCGTTCATCAAGAAGCTCCGAGACCCGGATGGCAATACCATTACAGATCCAGGCACTGAGACAGCGCTCTCCATTTCGCCAGTGAGCCTTAGCAATGATCGCGTCATCGATATTTCGGCCTTGGCAACGGAAATACAGAATAAACTGCCGAGCGGTCAGCAAGCGACATCTATGGATTCGGCAAAATTTGCACTCGAAATGATTGAGGGTGTAGATCGTGTGAGGTACATTTATGGCAAATGAGGAAAAAATGAATTATTTGGTTGTTCCCATTAGATTGGATGCATTGGTTTTGACCCACGACTATATTGTTGTGAGTCCGATGGCCGATTTCAGTCAGTTGCCCTATTTTGATGGCATAGGCGACCGAAACGAAAGCGTGGCAAACATCAGCGAAGAGATTGTCTCGCAACCGTTTGAGAACCAAACGCTGTGCTTAAGAGCCGGTATTCATTTGCATTGGTCTTTACCTGACGCTCTGACCCATGGTGTGGACGATGGCACCGGTCTTACATTCCCGGCCGTTCCCAACCGATGGCTGGTGACACGAAAGCAAGGGGACACCATTCAAAAACAATGGTTGGTTGAAAGCGATTATCTGTATCCGGAAGGGAAAGGGGCATCATCAGGCAGCGTATGCATGCCCTATCACCCCGACTCGGCGAGAGGCGAACACCAACCGTTTCGCTACATGGGACGCTGTATGCCCTGGACATCTGAGGATCCATGGCCGCCATCAAGCACAGGCGACGAGTATTTTAGCAGCTTGACCGCCATCGGTTATGGCGAGCCAACCTTTGCCGCGTTCTATCCGAATTGCCACAGCGTTTTCGGGTTCTACGACGCCGTGAGCACGAACAATGCTGGGGATCTGTCGTATGACGTGGTAGGGGTTTACAGCAATCCACAAAACGATTTCCTGGCAAGGTATCTCGATAAGCGTCCGATTACAGAAGATAAGAGCGAACGCATTCGCTCAATAGAATCCGATTTGAAGTGGATTGTTCCGGGGACTGTGATTCCGGATCACATGTGTTGTCAGGGACAGTTGACTATTCCGGATCGGCCGACGAATTCAAATGGATCCAATGCAATAGTGGTAGCGGTAGGAAATACCGGCACCGAGGCGTTGTCTGCCTACTTGGCAGATAACTTGCCAAACAGTGATAAGGCGACGATCGAGAATCAGCTGGAAGCATTACATCTGTCGACCTACCTGCAGGATCATCAACTGGATCTAGGCCCAAAGTTTAACGAAGCGCGTCACACGAAAGGATTTATCGCCGGTCACGGCGGCATATTGTGGACCCTTGAACAGGAAGCGCCGTCTGCCGCCGCGGATGCCATGAAAGCTGCAGATTCTGATCAGATCGAATTGCCCGACCAGTGTGCCGCAGATCTGAACCAATTGAATATTCTGGAACAAGAATACTATTATCATTGCCGCATGTTAGAGACGAAGAAGAAACAACTCTTCTCAGATTGGTACAAATACATGCTGTGCGCCTACCCGCCGGAAGATACCAGAGATATCTATCCGGACATGGATGAAGTCGCCTTCTATATCCAACGTAAAGACCTTGCTGATATTTCCGCTGCCGCTCAGGAGATTGCAACAAGAAAACAGGCACTGACGACACAGAAAACCATGCTAAAGAATAAAATCAAGGCATTCAATCAAAAACAAGAATCCCAGCAGCATGCAGCCACGTATGTTCTAAAAAAAATTCCGGGCCCACGGTATTGGCAGCCGCGAGAACCGGTGGTGCTGTTGACCGGAGAGGGGATAAAGCCTGTTAAACCCAGTGGTCAGGGGGGGGCATCGGGTGCGGATGACACGTTAAAATGTTCTGTCGAGTCTGTCGAAAGCGGAATGCCACCAAATATTACTGGACAGGAAACGCTTAACGGAAACGTCACCTGGTGGGGGCAGCCCGGTCCCCCCTTGATACTGGAATGGGAAGTGGAACTGTTTCCTGTCAAAGATCAAGGAAATCTTGCCAGTCCGGATCGGTGTTATGCCCCGACGTTTATCACGAACAATTACACGCTCGACGAAAACAGTTGTGAGTTGACTTTGCAACCCGGCAAAGAGATCATACACGGCGCAAATATATACCGGGGATCCAGTATCCTGACACCCCATGCTGGCATTCAATTGAAGAGCCGACTTGAGAGATACCTCAGCAAGGCACTTCTGTCGCATTATTACAGGGACAAAAATGTGCCCGCAGCAGATCAGGACGATTCCTATTTTGGTAAGAATTTTAAGGCAATACAAGCTTGGTTCAACACTCAGAAGCCCACCAATACGACTCATAAGAACCTGATGGATGCCTATGCCAAGTTGCAGACCATGCCCGTCCTTTCTCAATGCCTGGGCGGGTTTAACGAAGCATTGTTGATGCATAAACAGACCATGCAACTCGAAGTGGGGGACCCTTTGGGCTTCAAGGTGAGCGATCTGTCCTTTATCAGCAGAGTTAAAACCGCACTGGGTACTTGTACTAAAACAGCTCCCCAGCCGTTGAATGATTTTAATCCGATCCGCACGGGACGCTTGTCGATTCTGAAATTGCGCCTGGTCGACGCCTTCGGGCAGGTGAACGATATTGATGTCACACATGTCATTGCTGCGGAATCGTTGTCGGACGGGGCAGATATTATGCTCCCGCCACGCCTGGTCCCGCCCGCACGGCTGGATTTTCGCTGGCTGGCCGCTAACGATCGGAATCGGGAAAGCAATGCACATCCGGCGACCTCTCCGATATGTGGATGGATTCTGCCCAACAACCTCGATAATAGCGTGATGATATACGATGCAGCGGGAAGCGCGGCCGGAAGCATCAATCAAGAGGCTTCATTCGTTCCTCCGCCCGGTAGAGTGGTGTCTCCGCCCTTTAGTACCGCTTCGATTTCGAATCCCCATTTAAAAACACTTGTCGATAAGATCGTGCATGCCGGTACCCCATTCCTGCAAGATTTTATTTCTACACTGGATTCAGCCCTGGAAAACATAGAACCAGAGAATTTTGCGCAGTATCAG
>JAJFLO010000172.1 GCA_021772675.1 Verrucomicrobiota bacterium
TTTTTTTGTCACGTCTTCAAACCTAAAATGTGAGTATATAGATAAGCTCGGCGTAAGTCCTTCGGGTGTGTACGGAACATTTCTTGATGGAGTTTCGTTTGCGTGGAAGACGACGATCCTCGGATCGACTTACTTCCATGCAAACGAAACTCCATCAAGAAATGTTCCGTACACACCCGAAGGACTTACGCCGAGCTTATCTAGTTCACGATTCACAGGTTTCTTCCGGGAGGAGGATCAAAAAACTTGAAAAAGACAAACAGCACCCTTATGATTAAGCCCCGCATTGATCAACGAGTAAATAAACTTCCCTTGTCTCGTCGTAGTCAAGAGCACAGCGAGGACGTAGATGGAGAGTGTGTATTCAAAATGTGAGTGACAAATAGTAAATCGGCCATTCCTGGCTGAATAACATGTGCGCAGCCAGGAATGACCGCGTTACTTTTACCTCAACCCGGGCATTCACCAGAGTCACTCACATTTTGAATACACACTCTAGATGGATGAAACCCTGTGAAGGGTTATCTAAATTGAGATACCAACAATGAATAAATACATCATCATAGGGATACAGGGGTGCGGCAAGGGAACTCAGACGCAATTGCTGCAACGTGATTTCGATCTGGTTCATATCAGCGTCGGAGAAATTATCCGATGGCATATTGAAAATCACACCAAACTTGCAGCCCGTATCCATCGCCTGGTAAATGCTGGAACCCTGGTTCCTGATGACGTTGTAGAGCAGATTGTTCATCGCCGTTTAGAGGAGCACGACTGGAATTACGGTTTTGTTCTAGATGGTTTTCCCAGAAACGTTCCTCAAGCTGAATTCTTAATGGAAAGTTATGATGTTGATAACGTTATCCATATCACAATTTCAGATGAAGTTGTCTTACAACGGGTACTCGCGAGAAGACTTTGCAGCAAATGCGGTTTGGATTATAATTTCATTTATCACCGGCCGGCAGCAAAGGATATCTGTGATATCTGTGGTGGTGAACTCGTCAGAAGAGAGGATGATAATGAACACTCAGTTCGTGAAAGAATCAACCATTATCACCTAAAGACTGAGCCGGTTTTGGATCTTTTTCGAACCAAAAAACTTATGGTAGATATCGATGGAGATGATACCCCGGAAAACATTCAGTCCAGTATTCGTAGGAAACTGGCACTGCCACCAGTATAAACCTAATCTAGATTATTCATAAACTTTCTATTACGAATCGTCATATCACATAATATCAACGAGTTATAAAGTTCTTCGGGTTCGAAATAGTTTCCACCACGGCGGATTTACAACACTATTCCTGGTAACCATTTAGTAAAACCCATCATTGCCTGTCGGCCGATTGTAGTTAAGCGAGTCATCGCTGTTTTGAAACGTGTGCATTCAGTATGCAGCTAAGACAGCGATGACTCGCTTCCTAAGAAGCAGCCCGAAGTTTTATTATTTACATTAAACTTCAAGCATAGGTTGTTTGTAGTGAGCCAAGTTATTGGCGTTTTTAAGCGACCAAA
Organism: Verrucomicrobiota bacterium; assembly: GCA_021772675.1. GTDB lineage: Bacteria > Verrucomicrobiota > Lentisphaeria > JABSQK01 > JAJFLO01 > JAJFLO01. The sequence goes on from JAJFLO010000172.1 coordinate 1,519, forward strand.
AAGAACAGCGATGACTCGCTTAACTACAAGCATGATCGTCCGGCAATTTTAGAGTTTCATATATTTCTACCCGGTTAAGAACTCCCTCCGCCAATTGCATAAAAGCCGAGGGTGGTTGATCGGGGCAGTTTCTTCATTCTTCAAAAATGCTTCTACCTCAACTTTAGAAGCGACTAGGCTTGAATCAATGCCGTAGCGTCCACTTTTCTTCTTAACTTTCTCAAGCACGAGCTCTACTTCGTTCTTAAAATTCTTTATATTGTTAATTTGCGGATCCGAATTGATCGCTAGACAAGTAGGAGATTTCATTCCTTTTTCTACGGCTTCAAGTAGCGATTGAGAATATGAATTGACATTTTCTCCGTACTGTCGAGATAACGCCTCAAGTTTGTCTTGTGATTCAGGCTTTTCTTTAGCAATCGCAACCAATATTTTATCTTTAATTAACCATGACACAGGTCTATTTTCTTTACGTCCCTGGTATTCGCGCCAAGTCGCAATTTCGCGTATAATTGCCATACTTTGTGACGACAATCGGTTCACACCTCTAATGCGACGGTATTGACTATCAGGATCTCGATCGTCATAAAGTTGTTGATTATCTAAAGCGTTCAATTCCTCCTTCAGATAAGACTTGCTCACTTCATTTTTAATCTTAGATATGAGTAATGTCCGTATTTCCGGGAGATATTTGACGTCGTCGATGGCATAATCAAGTTGGTGTAGAGTGAGCGGACGCCGCAACCAATTTGTCCGGGTTGCCGATTTTGCCAATTCAATGCCTAAAATTTTCTTTATCAATTCCCCCAGAGACAAGGTAGAACTCAACCCTGCAAAACCAGCGGCACATTGTGTATCAAAGACATTTCGAGGATATGCTCCAGTTGCTCGCCGAAGAATGGTTAGATCCTGGCGTGCATCGTGAAGTATTTTCATGATGTTTTTATTTTTTAAAACCTGTCCCAATGGTGAAAGGTCGGCAATTGCGGGAGCATCGATTAGGTAATGTGTGTCACGATCAACACTAATCTGTATCAATGCCAGTATTGGATAATAAGTTTTCTCCCAGAAAAACTCGGTATCTATCGCAATGCACCCAGCATGAGACAGCTCTTGGAGTACCTGCACCAATTCATCTTTTGTGGTTATCATTAAGGCCAATTCAGGTTCATAGTGTGGTTAGTCAACTTTAGCAAAACCAGTTACGAGCTTTTTCCAAAGTAATAATCGTAATATTTCCTTCCATAATAACATAAAAATATTATTAAGCCATAATTTTTTTCCGTTGAAAATGAAATTATCGGAATTCCATGTATTATTTAACATGTTATCCCGCAAGAAAATTTTATATCGACATAAAATTCCGACAAATGTAGTGAATACAACCTGGGCAGTGAAACACTTTCTCAGCCCTTCGAAAGAAATGGTCGATAAATATATAGGAAGCCCATCAGTTGAAGCATGGGAAGAATACAAAAAATTATATCTGGATCTGATCAAAATTCGATTTAGTAATAATCCTTTACCATTTGAACGTTTGGCGAAACAAGCAATAGATGAAGATGTGTATTTAGGGTGTTACTGCCCTACCAAAATAAACCCCGACGTTTATAAATGTCACACCATTCTTGCTCTCAAATTCATGGAGCAGCACTATCCCGATTTAGACGTAGTCTTTCCTGAAGCAGAGAGCAAACAGCTGTTGCTTTTCCCTTCTGATTAAAAATATTTTTTGCCCACGAATCGCAGTAGAGTAACTTCGGGGGCTTAGGGAGTCGGAAAAAATAAACTGTCCCGATAATCGCAAGATCAGCATATACTTGGACAAACTGGAGGACCACTTTTCTTAATCTTAATCTTGACGATTTATTCCACTTACGTCATAAGCTTCGGATGTCTCATATAATCGGTCTGATGAATTAGATTTGATAAGCCCGATTAACATATTGACGATTTGAAGAAGTATGTTTTTCCCTATCGCCATAGTTTTCGAGGCAAAGATTCCCTTTGCGACAAGAACATCAAGGCAAGCTGCGCACTCAAGAGCAGAGCCTCGGGCCGTATCAAAAAATCTGCATCTATCCGGCCCTGTATACTTGCCGTTTCCTTCGGCAATATTAAGCGGAATCGAAGTCGA
>JAJFLO010000173.1 GCA_021772675.1 Verrucomicrobiota bacterium
TAGGTTCAAGACGAAATAACTATTAGGTATTTTACAAATTAGCAATATGTCGCCACTTCGCGGAGGCTTTCTTTAAATGCATTTGCTTCGTTAGTAAGCAGTTGCAGTAGTCACTACAGCTAAATACTTACTGCCTGGCAATTACATTCAAAGAAAATCTTCACGGATTCAGGTTCTATACTGAAAGATGTTAAGCATAGACGTTTGCATATGGAATATACTGCAAGCAGTAGGTTTTTTGACATGCGTTATTCATTTCAGGCAACAATTTTACAGAAACCTATCGAATATCTGATGGCTGTCGGTATAACTCACGTGACCGATAGTGCCAAAACATCGTTACTTTCTGTTCGATTTCTATTTAAAAACACGAGTCCGTATTCAAAATGTGAGTGACAAATAGTAAATCGGCCATTCCTGGCTGAATCATATGTGCGCAGTCAGGAATGACCGCGTTACTTTGACCTCAACCTCAAGCATCCCCGGAACCACTCACATTTTGAATACGGACTCAAAAACACTGTCAGTCAGTTGCTTGATTAGAACCTATCATGAAACCCATTACACTTACTTTCTGGTTATTGCTCACGGTTAATTGCTTTTGTCAGTCATTGATTATTGACAATAATCAACATGATTTCGGTCAGGTCAAAGGTCCTGAATCCGTATCTGAACGATTCAGTATTTCTAACGTCGGATCACATACCCTCTACATAAATAAATTACAGGTGAGTTGCCGATGTCTTAGCGCTCAAATTGGAAGCAAACGAATTCCGGCTGGGCAGTCATCATTTATTGATGTTTTATTAAATCCAAATGAAATAGAGGGGAAGATAAACCAGTTTGTCTCGATTTTTTCGAATAGTAAGAATTCTCATTTTTCATATTTAGATATAAAAGCGAACGTTAATCCTACATGGCGGATCACTCCTCGCCTAATTCGTTTAGAATCAGCTGATTTTAGTAGCGAGACTAAACTATTTAAAACTCGATTCTTAATCGAAAATCTGGGATCGCAATCACTCACAGATGTTCGCTTTGAAACCCATGGAAAGATTAGTTTGAAAATAGTGGGAAATACAAAGGATCCTATTCTAAATGGACACATGCGGGAGTTTGACTTATCCATTCAAAAAGTATCTGATTCAAAAGGTAATTCTGTAAAAGGCTATGTAAAGATTTTCGCCAAATCGTCAGGAATAAAACTTACAAAAAGATTAGTTATTCAGATTGAAAATAGGAATGATAATCAACGTTCTGCCAACAATATCTCTGGGGCTGCAATAGAAAATGATCGGCGTTCAGGAGAAGTACTGGCAAAATTAAATTCACTCCGGATTCAGTCGAAAAATTTGTCTTCAGTTGACGCAATGAACTTTGCGATGTCAAAACAGTGTAAAGGTATGGAAATTATTTCGCGAGATCTAGTTTGTTTGCTGTTATATCGGGGTGAATCAATTGAACAAGCGGTAACACGTCTCGAAGATGATCGCGATTTTTCATATGTTCAGCCTAACTACTTGTACACCTACAGGGGTGTTCCCAGTGATCCCTGTTTCTCAAATCAGTATTCATTAAGAAACAATGGGCAGAATATTCCAATTTTACCGACAAACGGTGCACTCTGTACGCCCCTTGCATCTGGAACTTTTGGGACGCCTGGTGCAGATATACAGATAATTGATGCATGGGATATTTTTACAGGTACCAGTGCAGGCAAGGGGGGGATGGTCGCAGTTCTTGATGTTGGTGTCGATTATAATCATGAAGATCTGGTCAGTCGTATGTGGGACGGTGCGGAATGCCTGGATTGGAATGGAAATCAGTTGGAGAATTGTATTCATGGTTATGATTTTTCTGATCAGGGCGATCTCGATCCGTTTCCTAACTCTGGAGAGCCGCGAAATCATGGAACACGGATTGCAGGTATAATTGGCGCAGAAGCAAACAATAACAAAGGAATAACAGGGGTAAACTGGCACTCACAATTAATGGCAATTCGCTCAGATGGTTCTTTTATTACTACCAGTGAGTTTGTTAGAGGTGTTGACTTTGTGGAAAAAAATGGCACTTCCATCATCAATGCAAGTTTTGGACGGGAAAATGAACAGTGTCAGAATTTGCTTGATCGCGCATTTTACGATGCTATAGCCGGTTTTAATGGAATAATTATTATGCCGGTAGCAAACAGTAACAGTGATCATAATGGAATGACTTGGTTTGATTCTGCGGATCATGGACACGATGTAATTTGCAACGAAAAATTGTTTGATGAAAGTCCAATATGGCCGGGTTTGTCGAATGTCATCAATGTCGCAGCATCAGATAATAATGATGTAAAATCTTCTTTCTCTGATTTCGGCGTTAATGTTGATCTGGCAGCACCTGGTGTCGGTATTTATAGCACTGACCTCAGAGCAGAGGAGGTAAGCAATTACAACTATGACAATGGTACGTCGTTTGCCGCACCCCTTGTTACTGGCGTAGTCTCATTGTTATGGGGTTACCAGCCTTATTTATCGCCTGAGAAAATTCGACATGCTGTCATCAGCAACTCTGATTGTATCGATACATTTGGTCAGGCGTTGGCTCCCAACTCGAATTGTGTTGATGGACAAGTGGCGCGACTAAATGCATACAATATTCTGGCCGTATTTGCAGTTCCCACCATAACAAATCTCCAGGCATTCACAGGCAGTGACAAATCGATTCCAATAGCAGCTGGAACGAATTCAGATGATAATTCTCCCTATTGGGAATGGGACGTACCAGTGGGGCAGGGAATTATAACCGAATATATGATTGAAATCGATCAGGGAAATACCTTTATGGGGAATGTCTCCGAACCGAAATTAGACTACGAATTTATTTGTCAAGGAGGCTTGTCAGCTGGCAACCATGAATTGACAGTTGTTGGTGTCAATGATCAGGGTGCAATGGGTGATGTTGTGACGCATTCATTCACCGTTCTATCAGTCGGCACACCGCACATTATCTTAATTAATGACGGCCCGTTATCTGTTAACGAGGGGCAACCCGTAACGTTTCAAATTGAATTGGTCAATACAGCCGATGAACCCATTTCAATTGATTATGAAATCGAAGAAAGTCAACCAGGTACCGATTCCATCTTTGTGAATAATACGGGGCAAGTGAAATGGGAACGGTTGGAAAGTGGACAACGATCCGTAACGTTAAACACAATTAATAATACTATAGATGAGATTAATAAATCGTTTTCTCTGGAAATAAAAAATCCTTCAAATGCTGATTTAATCTGTCATACCAATATTGAAATTATCATAATTGACAATGATGTAAATATTAACCTAATGCCTGGTTGGAATCTCGTTAGCATCCCTTATACACTGATTGAAACTGATGTTGCCACAATATTTAATCTAAAATCGGGAGACTTTATCTGGCAGTGGAATACCGAAAAAAATCTGTATACCATTCCTAAAATATTTAATCCTCAGGATGGATATTGGTTATATAGTGCCACGAGCCGACAAATTAGCATTGAGGGTATGCAAACGTCGTCACATTTTATCTCACTAAGCCCTGGTTGGAATCTCGTTGGGGTTAGCCGGAATATGTCTGTACAATTAGTTAATTCCAGTATTAAAGGAGCGATTTGGGGATGGGATGGGACATTTAACAAAGAATCACAAAATCTGATTAAGAATAAAGCCTACTGGATTTATCGAGAAGAAGATAAGATTTCAATTGAAAATAAATAGAGGCCATTCAAAACATTTGCAAAAGTATAGATAAGCTCGTCGTAACTCCTCTGGCAATACACGGAGGAGTTACGACGAGCTTATCTAGTTGAACCGCATTGCGATGGCATGAGTGGCAGATTTATTAAGGAACTGTCCACAATTAAGTTGAACATATTCACGCTCAGATTTGGTTTAGAGTTTTTGATCCGATTGATCCCGCTCGCGAGTGGTACGCAGGAAGAGCGAGCTACTTCGAATAATTCGTGATCGAGGTTTGCATAACCATGAGCAGAAGATGAGATGTATGATTTATTTATGGACTGATGCTATGTCTGCGCTCAATGCTTACTGGATAAATAAGCTGATCATCCGTCGCAACCCATTGCATCCAAAATAGTACGATGTGCGGTCAAAGATAATTACTGTGGTAAACCACCAGCTGCGCTGGTGAGACTTGAAAAGGCTATGCCGTGTAAAGGGTGATTAATAGAATTACATTCCCCCTGAGGATCCTCTGGGAAGGGTAACCACATGGAGGAATGTAATATGAAAGACTGGAGAAGTTTAGCGCACACAAAATGGGATTGCAAGTACCATATTGTATTGGTCCCGAAATACCGAAGGGAAGTATTCTTTGGAAAATTCCGGCAACAAGTCGGAGAAATTCTGAGAACGCTTTGTGTTTATTTAGGAATTGAATTATTGGAAGGGCATGCCATGCCTGACCACATTCATATGCTGGTAGCAATCCCCCCGAAGTATAGTGTTTCCTATACAGTGGGTTATCTAAAGGGTAAGAGTGCGATACGGATTCACAAAGAATTGTTTGGTTGGTCGCCGACGTGGATTTACCAACTTGAACTTTTGGATACGAGGCTATTTTGTCAGCACCGTTGGATATGATGAAGATGCGGTAAGAGCTTACATTCGCAATCAAAATAAGTTGGACCGAGGAGGACAAGGCGAACTCAATTTGGGTGATAACGTCTAAATTTACCATATTAATTTAACACCCCCTTTAAGGGGGTTTCCTCAAGCTACCGACTCTGCCGGTAGTCATTGACTTTCAAGTGGCTCATTCTATTTGGAGATTTTCATGCTCACGAGATTGTAATCGAAGCGAATTTGAGGCTGAATTCGTGAGTGACGGAGAAAAGGGTGATTTAGGAACTGGAAATAAATAAATCGTTGATAAAACGCTCAGATTTGTGTCAGATTTGGTCATAACGATTGAACAACTCCACAGCTGTAGCTTGCCTACTGCGAGGACGTTGTGATTGACTTGGGATCAAATATAGCGTGAACCTGAGATGCCAATGTCGATGAGTTATTTATTTCCAATTCCTTAGTCAAAAATATAGCGATGTCCCTGGATTCCCCATCCTTGAAAATCGGATATATCCTGTTTTTCCCAATCGTCGGAGTAGTGGATTAAGAACATTTTTTTCTTAATCTCCGGGTCGAGTAATTTTAGATCTGCCAATGGTGCATGAACTGAACCGGGGAAAAATTGCACATCATGAAACATGACTTCAGAACGGTCTGCATACATATCAATGAGATCTTGGTCAAAGCGAGTATCAACAGAGCAAAACACATGTCCATCTATGAAAACACCATACGATGTAAACGCAGATCGCCAGCTACTTGCCTGTTCAGGGATATGCATTGTTCTAAACAATTCAAGGTGAATGTCTCCGACCGTCGTAGTTAACACCTCTCGTGGTTCATCCAAAAAATTTTTAGGTCTGATGGTGTCAAAATAATCATCAAACACCAGGCGTCTGGAAAATTCATCGGTTTCATTCCAACCCATTCCACCGCATAATGTCATGTCCCACAATGTTTTCTCATAATCTTCGTTGATAATCATCTTTAGGCGGGGTTTATTAAATATCCTTACACTGACATACCGGTTAAGTAAACCGAGACATTCAATCCCACCAACGTGGTCTGAATGGCTATGTGTTGGGAAAATTACCTCTATGTCTGTGGGGTCAAGACCGGTTGTTTCTCGCAATGCTTGTGGGCCGGTTGTCCCGAAATCCACCATTATGTGGTGGTCTCCCTTTATTATAAGAAAATTGGTTTGATATAATGTCTTGGCAAACGCAGACCCGACACCGATGAACACAATCTCTAATTTGCCGTCATTTTTCAGGCTCAGTTTGCCATTTCCAGGTATAATTTTCATAGGGATTCAGGACTTGAAGTTTACGTTTGGGATATCGTATTAAAGGCCTTCTAATCGATTTAGGTGAAAAGAGCTGTTTCAACACACAAAGTGTAAATATAGTATATTTTGCACATTTTACAATTTACCTTTTCTAATTCAAGGGATTAAATGGAGAAAATTAAAGAGGCTGAATATGATAGACATAAAGGTTTTACGAAATAATCCAGAAAAAATTAAGACCAACTGTATAAAACGCTCTGTGACACATGTTGATATCGATAAACTCCTGGAAATGGATTCACATTATCTCCAGTTGCTCAACGATGTGGAAGGTATAAGAGCAAAACGAAATCAGCTCAGCAAAGAATGTCAGACAAACCCTGAAGCTAGGGAGGTTGTAAAGGGGTTAAAACAGGAATTATCAGATAAGGAAGTTACACTTAGTGAACTAAAAGTACAGATTGAACAACAGATGTCATGGCTGCCTAATTTTTTGAGTTCCGATGTACCGGAAGGTAATGATGACGCTGATAATGAAGAACTCAAAATTTGGGGGGATAAGGCTGTTTATGATTTTGACCCATTAGATCACCAGGAATTGGGCGAAAAACTAGATATTATCGATGCAAAGCGTGGTGCAAAGGTTGCTCAATCTGGTTTTTATTTCTGGAAAGGCAAAGGTGCTCAATTAGCCTCAGCATTGTTTTTTTGGGCCCAGCAGGAACTTGTGAAAAAAGGATTCACATTATTTATTGCACCCTGTGCTGCAAAAGAGAAAACACTCTATGGTACGGGTTATTTGCCGTTTTTTGCGGATCAGACTTATCAATTGGAAAACGAAGACCTGGCCCTGATCGGGACATCTGAACAAGTCATGGTTGCCTATCACGGTGATGAAATATTGACTGCAGAAACACTGCCATTGTGCTATACCGCAAATACGCCATGTTTCCGCACAGAGGCTGGAAGCTATGGTAAAGAAACACGTGGGATATTTAGAGTTCACCAGTTTCAGAAAGTCGAACAAATTGTTTTCTGTTTGCCGGAAGAGTCTGAACGGTATCACGAAATGTGTTTGGAAAACGAAGAATACCTTCTACAGCAATTAAACATACCCTATCGGGTGGTTAATGTCTGCGTTGGTGATCTGGGTGCTCCTGGATATAAAAAGTATGACGTCGATGCGTATTTTCCTGGATTTGGAAATTATCGAGAAGTCTGTTCTAACACAAATCTGACTGATTTTCAGGCCCGACGATTAGGCGTTCGCTATCAGCAGAATAATGGAAAAAAAGGCATCGTTCATACCATATCAGCAACCGCCGTTACCGATCGGGTTGTATGTGCCATTATGGAGAACTTTCAGGAAGCCGACGGGACCATTATCGTTCCGAATGTGTTACGTCCATTTACAGGCTTTGATTGTATTAGCCCTAAATCTCAGTGAACTGAAAATATATTTGATTTAAAAGCCACATATATTTCACACAATATTGCGTTTTTTTGCAGTAGATTTGTGCGAAAATTCGGTACAACGTCAGTAGCTCAATTCTTATAAAGCTTGCTGATTTCCCGGTGGGCATTTTTCAACAATATTTTTCCTTCATCAAACGTGATCAATTTTAATGTGTCATCATAGTTGCCCCAATTGAAATCACTGATTTCTTCAATTTGTTTATTGACGGTGCGATTGTAGACAATGGCAGGAAAATACATCACGGTTTTATCAACGTTTTGATTTTGTTTATTTGAACGACAATACTGCTCCTTGAAAACCAGATTTTCTGTCAGGCTAAATTTAGTAATACCTGTTTCCTCGGTAAATTCCCGGCAGGCAGTCTGCATCTCTGATTCTTTTTTTTCAGCATGCCCCTTAGGAAATCCCCAATGCCCTTTATTATGTTGTATTAGAAGGTAATATAAGGCATTTTTTTCTACTAAAAATGGAATAATTCCGAATGATTTTTCTGTCATATTTTTTCTTTTCTTAGATTATTTAGAGTACTCTAACTTGATAGTATAGGAATTTGTATTGTAAGTTGTTGTTATTGCTGAAAAAGTACATAATCAGTGAATCCATTGTCATGGAGGAGCGTGAGTTTGTAGTCCCGTCTTCAGGCGGAAGTTTTAACGACGCTTCAGCGAGTGCTACTATTGACTCGTTAAAGTTCATCTGAGGCTTCCGTCTATAGACGGGACTACAAACTCTTACCCCGTCCGAGTTTTTCGTTGATTTGATTGTATAAACACTTGTATTTTGAGTTACAATTGATGTGAGACGAAAGCTCCGGCGTAGCCGGTTAAGTTATCAAAAAATCTTCACGGATTTAGGAATTACTTAAATTGGTTTTTGTCTGCATCGAGTGAAAGATCGTCGGATTATGCTCATTTTGTCTTGTTCGTACAGTTGAATTTAGCCAGTCTGTTTAATAATGGGTCGGCATTGGTCATCGGATCAGCCCTATCGGGGCAACTGACAAATTGCCGATAAATTCGCCAATAGGTTTAGTTTATCATACATGTTATAATTCAAATCTCTAATCTTCAATCTCAAAGCCAAATTGTAAGGAGCAAGATTGCCTATGATAGATATTAGTCTTAACGATTTCTTAAAATTGCCTGAAGCGGATAAACTGCCGTATATAAAGGAATATGCCCTACTTTATGCGCAACAATTTTCTCGTGCAGACTTGGATGACTATTGTATTTTGGCAGATAAGTCCCGTTCTCTTTTTAAATCACCCGACGGTGCCCGATTGCTGGGCAATCTATTATCAAATCGAATCGCTTTAAATTTCTTTGTTCAGCCCAGTTCTCGAACATTCTTGTCATTTAGTGCGGCTCAGGCAATTCTGGGTATGAAGCGGATGTCTTTACGTGATCTGAATATCTCGTCTGTTTCCAAAGGCGAATCGTTACAGGATTCAATTAGGACATTTATTTCATATGTAGACCTTGTGGTAATGAGGCATTTTGATAATGACGCAGCGGTAATTGCATTCTGGGTCGCCGCGAAAGCATCGCGTCGGGTAACGATTGGCGGAACGGAAAAGCCGATTCCAATAATTTCCGGTGGATCAGGAAATCTACACCATCCGACTCAAGCATTATTGGATATTTACACTTTAGGAAAGAGTTTTGAAAATTCAGGTGGTATTGATGGTAAAAAAATAATGCTTGTTGGTGACTTAAAACGTGGAAGAACAGTTCGATCACTAAGTTACTTGATGAAAAATTATAAAAATGTCGAGCTCATTTTTGCAGCGCCGGATGAATTTCAGATGAAGGATGATATTTTAAAATTTTTGGATTCACATGCAATACCGTATACAAAAATTGATTCAATTAGCGAAGCGATTGGCACAGCAGATGCTATTTACATGACGCGAATTCAGGATGAATGGGACAATGTAAAGACGGGAGTACATCCTCGAACACATGACAATGTGATTTTTAAAACAGAATATCTAAAGTTAATGAAACCCACAGCATGTTTAATGCATCCGCTTCCCAAACGTGATGAGATTGAAATCGATGTCGATTATGCAAATGATTCAAGAGTTGTATATTGGCGACAAGAACGAAATGGTATGTGGATGCGAGTTGCAATAATTGCTAAAATATTCCAGTGTGACCAAATTATATTGAGTAGTTGAAATAATAATAGGCCCCAACTGAATACAGTGTCAAAAGCATGATTTTCGTATAGGGCATATCAGAAAAATGGCTCTCACGTGGTCGTGAGTGCATTCCGAAATTGACCCTGGCCTGCATTATGCATAAACTTTAGCAATGAGAGTCAAAAGATTGCTTAAGGTCAATGAATTATGGCATTTATCCGCGTACAGGAATAGTGAACTATTTCGAACTCGGATAATGGTGTAATTCATTGAGATTATGTGATATGTTTACTCGTAATAAAAAGTTTATGCATAATGCAGGCTAATTATAAATGAAGGTTTTAAGAATGAAATTGATGAAAAACAGACAGTTTAAAAGTCTACACGGTTATCTCCAGATTTATATCGTGAGCGTAATTTTTCTATTTTTGAATGGTACTATCTTGATCAGTGCTGCTACCTTGAAAGAGGGGGTAGAATTTGGAAGATGGACTATGGATTTTGATGCAGCCCTAAGCTTGGCCGAAAAAAAGACGTTACCTATTCTATTAGATTTCACCGGTTCGGATTGGTGTGGTTGGTGTAAATTCATGGATAAAAAAATATTCAGTAAATCTGACTGGAATGCCTATGCAAAAGACAAAATCATCTTGGTAAAAATCGATTTTCCACAAGATCAAACAATCGTTCCTGCAAAGTTTAAGAAACGAAACATGGACTTACAGAATCACTATGGCATATCAGGATATCCGACTTATGTGATATTAGATTCTGATGGTAAAAAAGAACTTGGACGACTTGGCGCAAGTCGTGACGCGGATATTGCTAAATTTATAGGTGAAGTGGCAAAGATTATTAGAAAGTCAAAGAGTGAGATCAGTCGATTTTTGAAGGAATTGGATTCTGAAAAAGCAGTGATATATCAGCAACATGTAGATACAAAAGAGAGTCTGCAACAAAAGTTCAATAAATGGTTAGAATCCAAACCGTCAACAAATGATGACAACCTGCAAATATTTTTTGATTTTAATGAGAAACTTAACGATTTGACTTTTCAAATTGAGTTAATTGAAGCAAAACACCATGCAAGCAAATTAGAACCCGGGAAAGCAAAAGAATATTTAGCAGTTCATGAAAAGTTAAGTAAAGAAAGACAGGCTTTAAATAGTTGGTTGCAGACTCGACCTGAAAATAGTAGTGAAAGTACTCAGATACATAACGAGTTCCAGAATAGTATTACTCAATTAACTCAACGCTTAGAATCATTCTTAAATGACTAGTCAAGAATTCGTAGAAAAAATTGAAACGCATCGACATGAATTTTATCGATATGTTGCTCGAAGTGTATGGAATCAGGATGTTGCGGAAGATGTCATGTCGTCTGCTATTTATGCAGCTTTTAAGCAACTGTCGAAGTTTAGAGATGGTACCAATTTCAAGGCGTGGATCTATAAGATATTAACGAACAAGTGCTTTGTCGCTAATCGGGAAATTAAGCGGTCATCCATTGATATCGACTCCATTGATGAACATTTGTTTTCTACGGATAACAAGGCGCAAAAGCTGGCGTTTGATGAACCGGAATCGTTTCTTGAATTATGTGGTGATGAATTAAATTCAGCGTTAAAACAACTAAGCAGTTCGCAGAGATCCTGTTTACTCCTGTTAACGTACGAAAAATATTCTTATAAAGATATTGCTGAAATATTGGAGATGCCGGTTGGAACGGTCATGACCCATTTAGCAAGAGGAAGGGCAAAACTACGGCGACTGCTGGTTGAACATGCGGTGAACGAAGGAATTCTTACAATAGATAAAATGACAATATTAAAAGAAAAGCTTGCATCTCAATAGACATGAAAATAGAAGACAATAATTTAATGAAACAAGCGTATATTGATAATCAATTACCCATTGAACAGGTAATTGATTTTGAACAAAGTTTAAGCGCAGAAGAGCGTGTTGAAATCGCACAAGAACAACAATTTGAAGCCGCATTTGCAAAGAAAATAATGGATGACATCCAATGTCCGGATGAGTTTTGGGAAAATTTAAAAAGTCGATTTGAAATTCAGCCAACTATTTCGTTTCAAAACGTTAAGGCCATTGATCGGACAGTCCTCTTATGGCCGACGGTTGCAGCTGCCGCTGCCATTATTGTTATCGCTGTAGTTAGCGGGTCCATTTTTATTAATTCCAACATCAGCGGAATGACTGAAAAAGTTACTGTTAGTTTCATGGAAAACTTAATTGAATTCGCACAGTCTTCCGAAATTCCTGGTGACTATGAAAAGGTAAGAAGCAGCCTGACACAACATGGATTTCACATCAAATTTAAGCAGCCAAATCCTGAAATCCATCATCAGGTTGAATTATTAGGCGTACGATTCCATAAGGTTAATGGAAGCGATATTGCGCAGATTTATTTGTCTTGCTGTAGTAGGCCTATGTCTGTTTTTTTGACTGATAAGTCGGCTGGTAATCTTTCCAATCATGTTCAAGTCAACAATCAGCCAGAAAAAATGTTTAGTGTAAGCAGCTTGATCGATAAATATCGCTTATATATCGTTGGTCCCCATCCTACCTCTGATGTTTTAGATCTTTTCTCCTGAATATTACGCCCTTTATAATAGATAATTCGATTAGCGTGGCAAATTTAAATACAAGTGTATAGTATACATTCAGTCCAAGTTTTTCGAGCTTTTCAATATGGGAGACGGCTCTTGCCGGCCATCGTTAATGATACCGTCGGCAAGAGCCGTCTCCCATATTAACGTGTTTACGACAGTGTGTTATCCGGCTGTTTCTTGGGAATGAATCTTTCGAATTGACTGTAGTAATCATTTAATTGAAGTAGAATGAATTTATTGAAAAGTAAAAAATTATATTTGTTTAGTCTGTTTTTTATAATGTTAATCGGCGTCCCCGTTAGCTATTTAATCTCTGAGGATGATACCATGACCCATTCCTTAAAAGGTAACCATCAAAAAAAATCAATGGAGTTTACTAACCGATTAATCAATGAAGCCAGCCCTTACCTACTTCAGCATGCTCATAATCCCGTTGACTGGTATCCGTGGAGCGACGAAGCGTTGACCAAGGCTAAAGTTGAACATAAGCCCATTTTTTTGTCAATTGGATACTCCGCGTGTCATTGGTGTCACGTGATGGAACATGAATCATTTGAAGACGAATCGATTGCTAAATTGCTGAATGATAACTTTATTTCCATAAAAGTTGACAGAGAGGAGCGCCCGGATTTGGACGAAATTTATATGACGTCAGTACAAATGATGACGGGTAGTGGTGGATGGCCCATGAGCGTTTTTCTCACACCAGAACTTAAGCCGTTTTATGGTGGAACTTATTTTCCACCTGAAGATCGCTATGGTCGGCCTGGATTCAAGACAGTTCTCAATCATTTAATAAATTCATGGCAGCAAAAAAAGGAAGAAGTTATAAAATTTTCACATCAGTTTACAGAGCAAATTCGAAAAAATTCAGGATTATCCTCTCGTGGGCAAGGTGAGATTCGAAGGGATCTGCTGGAACACGCAGCTGCCAATTTAAACGAATCCTACGATACCGAATTTGGTGGTTTTGGGGATGCACCAAAATTTCCACCAAGTAAATCAATTACCTTCCTACTACGCTATTATCATCACACAAAGGATAAAAAATATCTTAATATAATTAATACGACGTTACAAAAAATGGCCTACGGCGGCATGTATGATCAAATTGGTGGCGGATTCCATCGATATTCAGTGGATGATCACTGGCTGGTTCCTCACTTCGAAAAAATGCTCTATGATAACGCACTATTAAGTCAGGTCTACCTGGAAGCCTATCAATTAACCAAAAATCCACTCTATAAAAGAATAACTGAAGAAATACTTAAATACGTTGCCGATGAAATGACCAATGAAGATGGTGGTTTCTTCTCAAGTGAAGACGCGGATAGTGAAGGAAAAGAGGGCATTTTTTATACATGGGACAACCGTGAATTAATGGAAATTCTTGGAGATGAAAATGGGACCGTTTTTTGCACTTATTTTAACATCAAAAAGCGGGGCAATTTTTCATCTCATGAATCTTACCACAAAAATCTGAACATACCTCACATAGATAGTCTACCCGAATCTACCGCCAAAAAATTGGGTCTATCAGTCCAGGATTTACAGCTAAAAATTAATAAAATGCGGTCGAAACTTTTTCTTGTGCGAAATCAAAGGGTTCACCCTGGGAAAGATGACAAAATTATAACGGCATGGAATAGTTTGATGATCAGTTCATATGCAAAAGCATACCAGATTCTGGAGGATGATAACTATCTTAATTTGGCTCAAAAGACGGCAGATTTTATATTAAAACATATGGTCAATGCGGGTGAACTTTCCAGAATTCATCGAAACGGACTTACAAAAATTTCTGGAAATTTTAATGACTATTCTTATTTTATTACAGCCTTGATTGATCTCTATGAGTCAGATTTTGATATTCGATGGATAAAGACCGCCAACAATTTGACGAAAAAAATGATCTCTAAGTTTTGGGACGATACCCACGGTGGATTCTACTTTACTGAAGATGGACAAGACGATCTAATTGTTAGGACAAAACCGACGTATGATGGGGCAATCCCGTCAGGGAATTCGATGGCGGCGATGGCATTGTTTCGTCTTGCAAAATTACTAGACAATGAGTCATATTATAACAAAGCGGAGAAAATCCTAAAAGTTAATGCTACGTCAATCGCTAAAGCACCGAGGGGTTATATGAATATGCTGATCGCAGCTGACTTTTATCTTTTTCCTCCAAAAGAAATTGCGATTATAGGACAACTTGCAAGTTCAGAGACGAAGGCTATTCTTTCCACAATTCATAATATGTCTATCCCTAATAAGGTGTTAGGGATAGTCGATCTAACTATGCCATCAGCTGGAGAAATAACGAGATTGATTCCACTATTGAAATCTAAATCTCAAATTTCCAACAAAACAACGGTTTTTGTATGTAAAAATTTTACCTGCAAACTACCAGTAACATCGACCGATAAATTAGTAACTCTTCTTGAAAAGGACTAATCATGAATGATTCCACCACCACCTTGGAAACTGTTAAAGATTATTACGGCAAACAACTAAAGACAAATGGCGATCTAAAAACCAGTGCATGTTGTTCCATCGATTCGATTCCTAACCACCACAAAAAAATTCTAAAGTTGATAGATAATGAAATCCTTGAACGATTTTATGGTTGTGGTTCGCCAATGCCATTGTGTTTAGAGGGGCAAACTGTGCTTGATTTGGGATGTGGTACTGGTCGAGACGTCTACATGGCATCACATCTAGTTGGTGAAAATGGCTATGTTATCGGCGTCGATATGACCGATGAGCAATTAAATGTAGCTAATCGCCATATTGAATCCCAGAGGGAAAAATTCGGATTCAAAAAGAGTAATGTCGATTTTAGAAAAGGGTTTATTGAAGATCTTAAGTCTATGAAAATAGAGGATAATTCAGTCGATATTGTAATTTCGAACTGTGTGATCAATCTATCGCCGGATAAGGAAAAAGTATTTAAGGAAATATTTAGAGTATTAAAACCCGGTGGTGAATTATATTTTTCAGATGTCTTTTCATCCAGACGAATTCCGTCCGAATTAAAATCCAATCCTGTTCTTTACGGTGAATGTTTAGGCGGAGCATTATATTTGGAAGATTTTCGCCGTATGCTTAGACAACTGGGGTGCCTCGATTACAGAGTGATGAGTCAAACACCAATTGATCTTCACAATGATAAATTGGAAAACATCGCAGGTATGATTGATTTTCGTTCCATTACCATTCGGGCCTTCAAAATCGATGAACTCGAAGATGTATGTGAAGATTATGGCCAGGTCGCAATTTATTTAGGTACTATTGAAGAGTCTCCGCATGAGTTTGTTTTAGACGATCATCATGTTTTTAAAAAAGGTATGCCAATGCTCGTATGTGGGAATACAACGTCAATGCTGGAAAAAACACGGTTAAAGACGCATTTTCAGATCATAGGTGATCGATCGGTTCACTATGGATTATTCGATTGTTTCGGTTCAGCCGCTGACGATATGGATGCTGGCACCGCTAACTCGTGTTGTTAATTTTTTTCTAATTTCTGTCTTTCACAAAGTGCCAAGACGCAATGGATGAAATCTAAATCCGTGGGGAATTTTTGATAAATTAACACAATGCTCTGAATGAGAAAGTGTTGTAGAAAATATAAGGCATACTAGTCAGTATGTTGAATATTTAGTACACCATCATTGTGGCCAAATGGTTGTATTAATTTGCGAAACATTTTTTTAAGACTTAGCGGCTTTGGGAGTGACTATTTTTATAAATCGTTTTACATCCACAACCACCAATACCAATTTAAGAGATCGACATGGAAACTAATTATATATCGACAGTTGTCCAAATTGAATGGAAAACACCTATCGTATTTGAGCTGATCATTGACCGGAACGGTATCGAATTTCAACCCGGTGATTCTATTTCAATTTTTAGTGCAGACGAATCCCAATCTCGTCCTTACAGCATCGCATCGGGCACCAAGGAAACGGGCATTCGTTTTCTCATTCAAAAATTACCTGGAGGAGAGTTAAGTAATTGGTTGGCTTCCCTTCAACCGGGTGATAAAATTTTCCATTCAAAACCGTATGGCTGGTTTCGACCCGGCCAAAATATAAATGGTGAACCCTTCATCTTTATTGCTACCGGCACAGGGATCGCGCCATTCTTATCCTACATGCGTGCTTTTCCAGAGAAACCTCCCGGGTATTGTTTGTACGGGGTAAAGAAGGTATGCGACGCACTTGAGCTGGAATTATTACGATCGCAATGTGAAGTTAAACTTGCCGTATCACGAGAAAATGGTCATCAACACCATTGCGGACGTGTGACTGATTTTCTTGCAGAGGTGAAATTGCGTTCGGATCTTCACTTCTATTTGTGTGGTTTGGATGCGATGATTGACGAAGTCAGCGACTCGCTTGAGAAAAAAGGTGTAGATTTTGCTAAAATTCATAGGGAGGTATTTTTTTATGCTCCATCTTGAAACGGATAATTGGTTAAAAACTGACGATGGACAATCTCGGGGTTACATACAACCACAAATCATTAAGGAGTTGTGGTTTCATACAGGGACAAATTGCAATTTAAGATGCCCGTTTTGCCTGGAAGGTTCAATGCCCGGTGACAATCGCATTAATTTCATTGAATTTAATGACGCTAAACCGCTAATAGACGAAGCATTGAATTTCGGGGTGGAAAAGTTTTCGTTTACTGGAGGCGAACCGTTCGTTAATCCAGATTTCGTATCAATTTTAGACTATGCCTTAACACATCGCCCATGCATGGTTTTGACAAATGCCACAGAGCCCCTAATGAATCGAATTGGTGAAATACTTCCATTAAAAGAAAAGACCAATCCGCTAAGTTTTCGGGTTAGCCTGGATCATCCGGATGAAATGAAGCACGACGAATCAAGAGGGAAAGGTAATTTTATAAAGGCGTTAACAACACTCGGGCGATTATACAAATACGGTTTTGATGTATCCATCGCTCGATTGAGCCTCGAAAATGAAGATATAGATGGCGTTAATCGCAGTTACTTGCCGATATTTAAATCGGTTGGTCTTCCTGAAGACTTACGCATTACCGTATTCCCTGAATTTCATCGGCCTGGATCAATACCACATGTCCCTCAAATCACAGAGAAGTGTATGACAACCTACCTTAACCAGGATCAGCGTGATACCTTTATGTGTAACTTTAGTAAAATGGTCGTTAAGAAAAGTGGACAAATTGGTATCTACGCATGCACCCTTGTCGATGACGACGATAATTATAATCTGGGAAAAACGTTGGCTGAAAGCATGAAAGTTCGAGTCATGTTGGGGCACCACCGATGCTATTCATGTTTCGCCTACGGAGCCTCGTGCAGTGAATGCTAAAGAATTCAAAAATAATTTTGCACGAAACACATGGAAAAATAGTTAGGGCTCACAAATAAATAACTTGGATAATTTCGCGCTCAGATTTATGTCAGGTTTGGGTGATCTGAATGGCGAAAAGCAGCAGGAATATTGCAATATTTCAATGTTTTTCGTCATTTAGATCGGACATGGATGACGTGAAGATAAGGTGCGAAAAATCCAAGTTATTTATTTGTGAGCCCTTAATCAAGATTAAATCATACATCAACTTTTCACTGCTTACTACCACTCATTCCTAACTCCTAAAACCAAAGCATGTTCCACGTTCTACATATCATCATTATCCTGTCCTATATATTAAGCACCCTGTGTTTGATGGTGTATGGATTGCACTGTTATATCATGATTGCAATTTTTATGCTGAAGCAGAAAAAGGCTCGTCAAGGCATCACTAAAACAATCGAGTCATATAATCGCAACAGAAAATGCAATGAGTATCCTTTTGTTACCATTCAACTTCCAATATATAATGAATTAGAGGTTGTACACAGGTTGCTTTGGAGTGCTGCTGTAATTGATTATCCCAAAGATAGATATGAGGTACAAGTATTAGATGACAGTAACGATAAAACCGTTGATCTGGTAAATAATACCATCACTGAAATAAGAAAGCAGGATGTTAATATTTATGCTGTTCGGCGACCAAAGCGAATTGACTTTAAGGCAGGCGCGTTAGCTTATGGATTAAGCCAAGCAAACGGCGACTACATTGCGATATTTGATTCAGATTTCATCATACCTAAACATTTTCTAAAGCGTACTATTGCTCTCATTCATGGTCATGATAAAGTTGGGTGCGTCCAGGCAAGATGGGGACATTATAACCAAAAAGAAAATTGGTTGACACGCGCTCAAAGTGTCGGGATCGATGGCCATTTCACTGCCGAACAGGGTGCAAGAGGATATACTAATTTATGTATGAATTTTAATGGCACAGCAGGGACTTGGAGCAAGAAAGCTATCGAAGACGGTGGTGGTTGGCAAGGTGATACATTAACTGAAGATCTGGATTTATCGTATCGGGTGCAGATGGCGGGTTATGCTATTCAATATGATTTTGATTTAGAATGTCCTGCAGAAGTGCCCAATAATGTTACCGCACTGAAAAGTCAGCAGAAACGATGGGCGAAAGGATCAATTGAAACTGCAATCAAAATCTTGCCTGAATTATTTGCTCATAAACGGTTTTCCATTCTGCAAAAAATAGAAGCCTTTTTACATTTAACTCACTATGCAGTCTCACTATTCATGTCGATACTATTTATGCTTACCATGCCGATGTTGCTTTGGACGCCACTACCCGAATTTGATTTGATCCTCGCTATCATATGGTCAATCGTTATATTTTCTGCTATCGCTCCCTGTGTAATGTATACACTCAGTGGATGTATATTAAAGAAAGGTTTCTTTTCGTTTTCACATTTTCCCGCCATGCTTGCAGTCGGCACTGGCTTATGTTTGAATAACGCAAAAGCTGTCATCGAAGGAATAATGAGGGAAAAATCTGATTTTATTCGTACACCTAAAAGCGGCAGTAGTAATAATGAAAGGAAGCAGGGGCGATATAAAGCTGTTAACAATGCTGGATTGGGGTATATCGAATTATTATCCGGGTTATATTGCCTGGCGACACTGGTTCTTTATTTCCAGACCGAAAAATATTTATTCGGCTTCTTTATCGCCGCGTATGCGTTTGGACTAACTGTATTCGGCCTTCTAACTGTACGTAGTGAGATGAATGGTTAATAGTTAGGGCTCACAAATAAATAACTTGGATAATTTCGCGCTCAGATTTATGTCAGGTTTGGGCGATCTGAATGGCGAAAAGCAGCAGGAATATTGCACTATTTCAATGTTTTTCGTCATTCAGATCGGACATAGATGACGTGAAGATAAGATGCGAAAAATCCAAGTTATTTATTTGTGAGCCTTTAGTCGTTTTGCCGGTTAACATTCAAACCACCTATATCAGGACTCGAATCACACCTCTCTCTCTCTTTTCGACCTTCATGCTTATAGCCTGGATTATTCATAAAGTTTTGTGACGAGAGTTATTCGATTGCGTGAAATCAACGAGTTATGAATATTGTTCGCGTACAGGAATAGTGTTGGAAATCCGCCGTGGTTTATAACGCGCCGTGGTGGGTGGAAACTATTTTAAACCCAAAAGATCTTTATAACTCGTTGATATTATGTGATATAATGACTCGTAATAGAAATTATATGCATAATTCGGGATAGACTTTCAGAACTTATTATCTCTAACTTTTCCACATTTTTTCAAAGATTATATTTGCATACGAATTATACTTTATTAATTTAATCCGATTGCTTATACTTTTAATCACTTTCAAATACGACCGTTGGGGATGCAAAAAACTAGGCCTTTGCCGTTTAGGTTGGCCCGTTTTGCAGTTGCCTGGCTGTCGTTTTTTTTTGAATAGACGAGGCCTTGTCGAACAATAGCTTGTAACAACATGTTCAGGCAGGATTTACAAACATTTTGGCTCGTTTATATTTTTATAATGCTTAGGCGAAAATCTTCGCATACTTGATAATTCAAATCGCAAGTGAATTATCGCTGAAAAATAATAGAATTCAGGATCCCAATTTTAAATTTTATTAGTTAAATCACAAAAAAAGGAATAAAAAATGAGACAGATGTTAATTCACCAATGGTCATTGATTCTAATCCTTATGATGACGTTGATATTCACTGGTTACGGGCAAGATGAAACGGCTGGCGATAACGTTCGCCAGACTGAAGAGCGTATAAAGTCGAGTGGAAGCAAATGGATGAAAAACTCCCGAAAAACTAAAAAGGCACCGAAGCCAGCTGTGCTTTCAAATAAAGATTTCATGAAGAAAATGGGCAAAGACTATGACGATACCAGTCAAAATTATTTAATCAGTAATGTCAGTGTTCAGGGTGATCTCGACTTTTTTGCGTCTCTCAAATCCAATAAAATCAAAGGTGAATCGCTGCATTATGAATTATTGAATGAAGTTACAGGAAACCGATTAACCTTAAAAGATATAAACGACATTTGTTATCGTTATACACAGGAATTTGTTAACCGTGATTATCTCTTAGCCTATATTGAACCTGTGACAAAGGATTACGCCGATGGTGTACTTGTACTCAAGGTTCATAGTGCCGAATTTGGACTGGTTCGGTTCTTTCACAAAAAAAAACAAGATCCTGAAACAGGAAAACTATCAGATTTCACCGGCCGATATTATAATGTTTCGCAAATCCGCGACAGAATCAGTTTCAAAGAATTTGATTCATTCAACTATCAAACCTTTCAGGACAGTGTTGGCAAAGTTAATACCCATCCGGATTTAACACTGGATAGTACCCTTCGTGTTATCACTGATCCAGCTACGCAAAAGCGTAAGGTTGACATCGATTTTCTGGTGACAGAAGAATCCCCATTCCATGCCTCAATCAGAGTTGATAACTTGGGTACTAAAGATACAGATGATTGGAGGGCACGGGCAACCTTTCAATATCTTAACCTAACCGAGAGGTTTGATATTTTAACGTTAGATGTATCCTCGGCGATAGGAGACTCCGTACTCTCTGGTGCCGGCAGCTATCATTATCCTCTTAAACCTATGTTTACCACTTTAAAAAGTTAAAGTACTCCCTAAGAATAAGATAACAAAATATTTAAAACATTTATTATACGTAATTCGTGGCTTTATTCACTTTGTCTAATATTTTGCGATTTAGCAAGTTCGGTAATCCAACC
>JAJFLO010000174.1 GCA_021772675.1 Verrucomicrobiota bacterium
TGCTGTCTTAAAGCCTAGTTCATTGCGGGTGATTACCCTGTTTACAAATGGAGCGGCTGCCCCGGTGACATCTTTTTCACAATTAGAATCCATAGTTTTCAACGATAAAATTCCATACTAAAATTCGGCCCACGAATTGCATAACGCAGCCGTTGGCCGCAACCAAAATTTAACTTAACCACGGATTTTCACGGATCGACACGGATACAAAACGTAGTAGATCGCACTGCTCATACTGAGAGAAACGATTTTGAAAAAGGGTTCTCTCTCAGACTCTTTTCCTAAAACTTTTCAACTCTAACCATGTGAAAGTCCGGAACTTCATTTCTGTGTTATAACCAATTCATAAAAAATACTTTGGATATTACTTCAGCTTAAAAGCTTGTCAAAAAAACAAAGTTTTTACTGATAGTAGTACGAATCCTCACGAATTTGTATCCACGGTTACGCGGAGCGAAACCGTGGATCCGGTGCTTGTCTTCGTTCTATTCGTAAAGATTCGCGTGATTCAGCCTGTCTCGCCGATGTTACAACAAACGTAGGTGGATGGGCCAAGATCTTTAAACTAACGCTGTCGATTTACTGACTAAACGAAACGCAGCAGTCTCCAATAAAATCAGCGAAGAGTTTTTCTTTGCCTTCTTCTGAAGCCGTTTTTAATGCTTTCTTGAGTTCCTGACGTTTCCTCTTGAACATGTTGCGGGCTTTATTACCTTTAACCGGTTTTTCTTTCTTCCCGGTGCGAATGACATCGTGTTTCAAGATCTCTGGATGTCGAGACCTAAGCTCGATATCGATACGTTCTTCACGTTCTTGCAGCTGTCGAAGTTTTATATCATTATCTTCTTGATATTGAGCACATAGTTCTCTTACCTGGTCGAATGTCAGTTTTGAAGGGTTCAGATCCTGATCTCCATCAATCAAAAACTCATTCTGATGTTTTAACCTTTCACGCAGATCATTATGTAAGGCCTTTTGTTCGAAATGAAATTCGTTCACTTTCCGTTGTAATTCATGTGATAAAGCGTTTGGTTTTTCTTCAGTTTGAAACGCAATGATTGTTGTTTCTTTTTCCATTGATAATCCTGAAGATTGAATATCAGTCTTTTCCTGTGCGTTTACGATCGATGAAATAAAAATGATAAATACGCCTGATAAAATTTTATTTCTCATTGTATTAACTCCTTTTAGAATTTTACATTATTTTCAATAACGCAGGTCGTCCCAATGCATTCTGCATAACATTCTCATTTTATACCCAAAAAACTTAACACTAAAGGTGCGACCCCGAGCCATCCCATCCTCTTGACACTAAAGGTGACCTTCAGACTCTCCTCTCAGGGCTCTCAATGTCCCCCGATGTACTCAGTGCTTCCTACTCAAATAAACCCCATTATTATGGCAAGGATCAAGCAGAGATAAATAGGAAATAAAAATATACCTATTAGAGCTGAAAATTTGCTCAGGTTCGCAAACTTTGAAAGTTGAGAATCATTTAATAACTCATAATCTTTGGATCTTAGATATTTTAGAACGGTTAAATTATTTCTAATGCTATTGCCATAAATCAAACTTGGTTTACCGAGTTGTCGCCATTCCGACGGATGAACTAATTCCAAGCGCTTAAGGAAGCGGTAATAAACGGTCAAATGCACTATCAATATCATCCAAAATAAAAAAATGGATATCAGTGATATAATTGAAGATAATTCGTTAATCATCATAATTTATTATAAATACAAATGTTATAACATGGTTAACTCTGTGCACTTGGACAATCTCTAATCATCCCGTTCAAAACTAATGAGTGTTCCGGTGAATCCTCCCGTAATAGACCCACCGGCACCGACACCAAGTCCCCCGCCAGCAGAGATTACACCTCCCCCCTTGCTAACTCCTCCCCCAACACTCCCTCCAAAATTTCCAGTACCGCCAGACCCAGAAACCTTTACGGTAAAACCTGAAATCCCACCGGCTTTTAGTCCCGCCGTAGCCGAGGCTCCGATTCCTACACCAAGTCCAACTCCTCCAAAGAGGTGGACTCCACTTTCTGTAACGGTCAAAGATACACTTACTCCCGGACCGGCGCCAGCATTAAAGGTTACCCCAGCAAATCCGTGTTCAATAACAAAGTTGGTGATTGATTCCAAAGAACTACCACCACTTTGGTTGACATCCAGTCCAAACGGATCAAAGAAAAACAATGGGTTATTTGCGGCGTAGGCGTAAAGATTCGATCCCCCATCCAATCCGATCGGGTCTTTGGTGAGGAACCGCTTAAGCTGTGCATCGTAGTATCTTGCTTTCATATGGAGGAGGTTATGTCCTTCATTAAAAACGCCGAATCCACCGACATAAAGATAGGGAATGTCTGTGGTTCCGGTACGATTGAAAATTTCGCCGTAGGGCGAATAGGCTATTTGATCGGTAACACTTCCACTGGCATCGGTAAGCGCGATGGTTGATCCCTGTTCGTCTGCATGGATATAATGTGTCGTGCCATTTGCCTCAACCTGGGCTATCAGGCCATTGCCCCAGATATAGTAGCGAGACGTTAGCCGAAAAGACCAGAGTGAGCGAAAAAACACTGGTTTTTTGTCAAAATAAACTTGAAAAACATATATAACATGCTATGATTACGAAACTTAAACATTAGGAATTAATCATGGCGAAAGCGAAATCACAGCATA
>JAJFLO010000175.1 GCA_021772675.1 Verrucomicrobiota bacterium
AGACATAATCTAACTCCTAACACAGAATCCGAACAGCCAGCTTTTGGAGTTCAAACTTTAGTTTGGTATTTGTCTTTTTGAGAGACTTAAGAAAACAAGCTGAAGCTCGAACTCCAAAATAATGGCAGGTTAACACGCTGCATAAAATTGTCAATATCTATAAATAAGACTCACCTGCAATGATTGAAACACAGACATAATCTAACTCCTAACACAGAATCCGAACAGCCAGCTTTTGGAGTTCAAACTTTAGTTTGCTTTTTCATCATATTCTTTTCTCACATTTCCGGGGGGTCCCAATCCTTTCCATAGTTCGTAATGGGATATCCTTTCCACATTTTTTCAGCGTTATCTCGTCCGAATTCACGCATATAATTACCAGCGCTTGAAAACGGCCAGTCCAGCCACTTGTCAACATACCCATGACGAACCGGATTGTGATGAATATAATTCATTGTCGACCAAAAATGAGCATCAGATTTTATCGATGTTTCCATCGAGTTAAACCATATTTTTCGCCCTCTTAGTTTTTCTTCACCGTTCCATCGATAAGATGTGCTTCCGTGTAATCTGCCGAATTCTTTGAGGACCTTCTTAACATCAATACTTTTGACTAAGACATGATAATGATTCGGAAGGATTGCCCACGCGTAAATATTTTGGACACTTAGCTCAACGCGCTGCAGCATTGCCGCTTCAAAATCAGCCATTCGTTCGGGAGAATAACCGATTATCGGTTTATGCTCGAAACAAGCAGAGGTGATGTGATACCGTGTTTTTTCACTTTCACAATGCCTCGGACTATGCCAGGGTAAACAGGTTTGCTTTCTTAATGACAGAATATCTGCTCTCTGTGATTCCACCATTCTTCGCCAATTGTACAAATGGGTTACTCCTTGTATTGCCAGCAATTATTGGCTGATTTAATTTTAAGTATTAGATTCAACAAATTTGCATTAATAATTCAGTTCGTTGTCATCGATGCCATTATTTTGGAGTTCAAGCTTCAGCTTGGTTTTTTAAGTCCTTCAAAAAATAAAAACAAGCTGAAGCTTGAACTCCAAAATAACGGCAATTAAACCCAAAATAAATTCACTGTGCTATTCAATGAATTTCACCCATAACTGTGTGGTATTGAATATTTACAAACTAGACAAAAATAAAACAGTCACCCCCTTTAAATAATCACCTGCAACAGCCTAAACACAAACCATCCGTAACGCCGCACTGAAGATTGTCAGCAAGCTTTTTGGAGTTCAAATTTTAGTTTGGCTTTTCAGTAAACCGATCTTTCAGAATCTGCATCAGTATCTCTTCCGTCTGCTTGGTTGGCGCTTTAGCGTCTAACACAAATAGTGCAAGATTGTCTACGTTGTCATTTACCACTTTTAACAATTTTTTCAATTTTTCTCTAGTGATCTCAGTTCGGGGAGAATCAATAACACAGTAGAAGCGGCAGAGTGACGCTGATTTACTTTTATTAGTTCCAACAATCCGTCGTTTGGAATACATCGTCATTGCACGATTAAGCTGACCGGCCCAGTATTCAATAGTATCTCCGGCATCTTTACCAGTTTCCTCAGGTTCAAGATTAACCGACAACTGAGCTGCAAGGTCTTTCAACAGATTCGCAACCCGACGTTCAACGTCCGGATTGTCCAATGGCGGCTTTACATAATGCAACAGTCCTTCCCCTCTAACCCCCAAATCGTCAGACCAGTTAAATTTCGGAGCAACCTGCGCAGCAAAAGCCGCCGAAAGTTCAGCCAATACATGAGTCGCAACTGAATCCTCGATGATCAATGCCCCTCCGGATTGAAGCTGAGTCGCAAGATAAGTCAAACGCTCACGCGGAAATCCTAGTAGAAAAACTATATTATGTATCGTCCGAAGATGATCGATCTCATCCATAGATATACCACTTTGTTTCTCAATTCTTTCTAATTTTACAATACTGTCGTCGAACCATTTAGAATCTTTTGCTAGCCGTGGAAGTGACTGACAGAAATGTTTTTTGATGGCATCGTTTAGTTTTTCCTTTTTCGGCATTGACATCAATCCGACAGCCTCGGCCACTTGCTTCTGAATCTCAGACCTCAATAATAGAAATATATCACAAAATGTGTTAGCAGCTATTGTTAAACGGTCATTATAGTCATCTGCGTCCCCGAGTTTCTTCTCATCTTCTTCGTTTAGGGTTTCGATAAGAACATTTTCACTTTTTCCTATCAGTTCATTGCCTTTTCCAGATACAATTCGCTCAGAGACTTTCTGCTTTAATCCACCTGAAAGTAGATATCTCGCAATAATTCCTGTCACCCCCAAATTGATTGGCTTGAGCACCTCCAATCCTGGCAATGGTTCAAAATCCGGGTGGCCATCCTCACGAAGGGACTGAGTACAGGCAATCGAAGCATCCGCAATATCAGAGGCAATTTGATCTGCGATATAGCAATGCCGCCCAGTCGGGATGAGATTACCCTGGGTATTTTTGTATATCGAAACTCTTCCATAGTGCGCACCCACCCGTGTTTGAACCGCAGCATTGGACGCATTTAACTCTGTTTCGATGTTCAATTTGTGTGCCAGAAGCTTGAGAATCCCTTGAGCTTTATGTCCCGGCTCGACTCCGACAAAGGCAAATACGCCACCATCTCCGCCTGGTGAATAAAACAGTTCATCTGCATCATGCTCTGTTAAAACGCTATGTCCGGCCTCGCTAAACCCACGAAAACGTTTACCCAGCACATTCATGCTGCCAGTAGAAAATCGGGGCAAATCTACGGCAACGATGAATGCTGTGATCGTTGCTTCTATTTTATGTTCAGGAATATTGGGTGGTACATAATCGTCAACCATTGGCGGTCGCTCGATTGGCAGGAAACAGGTAAATCCCTTCTCACCATCGTGTTCTTTTCCCTTTGCCTGCTCAGGCTTTTGGGGATCCGGTCGATATTTGTCTTGATAAGGATCATCACCAACTTGTTTCAAATAACTCTCATGATAAAGAAGTCCCGTATTTTCTTTGGCACAGGCAATACGCGCTGCCTTATTGACAGGTGGGCCAATATAGGTACCGCCGACAATGTCTTTAAAGTAAGAGACTTTCCCGTATGTTACACCGATCCGTATCGGTAATCCCGATTTAGCAAAATTTGAACATAGCCCCCCAAGATAATGATGAATTGCGTGAGGCTCATCTTTTTTTGCCTTATTAAAAGCCCCGTCCCGAACGACAACAATCGCCCCAGTAAACGCACTCATGACTAACACGCCCTTTGGAAATCCGACTTCTCTCAGCCTATTGTGCAGTTCCTGAATCGCGCTGAAAGCAATCATTGCATCTTGTTCATACATGTCAGGCAAGTTAAAAAACGCCACGGCAGCCAATCCCGATGTTGGCTTATTGGCTTCTGTTGATTTCGTTACTTCTGGATTATTCCCCATTTCGTTCCTTTCCTGATCGTAGGTTGCACAGCCTGCTTTTGAAATAGTAATAGAGCAGTACTGTTTATTCATTTCCAGGTCTTTTAGCCATCAAAAAAACCAAAACCAAGCTGAAGCTTGAACTCCAAATTCTCGGCATTCAACATACTAGATGAAAGAGCCAACATCCAAAAATAAGGCCTATACCAACCTAAACACAAACCAGCTATAACACCCCGCACCAAACCCTGCCTGCCAGCTTTTGGAGTTCAAACTTTAGTTTGGTTTTTAAACATATTCAACGCACATTTCGAATTGATTCCAATGGTACAAGACATGCTCAAAACTGCAATACCAAAGCATTAGAAAAGAAAACATGCTGAAGCATGAACTTCAAAATTCCGGCAACCATGACATACTATAAAATTTAATTGTAGTTCGTTCGTAGTCCCGCTTTTAAGCGAGTCCGTATTCAAAATGTGAGTGGTTCCAGGGATGCTTGAGGTTGAGGTCAAAGTAACGCGGTCATTCCTAACAGCGCACCTATGATTCAGCCAGGAATGGCCGATTTACTATTTGCCACTCACATTTTGAATACGGACTCAAGCTTGAACTCCAATATAACGGCAATTCAACCCCAAATAAATTAACTGTGCTCTTAAATGAATTTCACCCATAATTGCTGGTGATATTCTCCTCATGCACGGCTTGCGAATTTCCAGGGCACCGTCTTTTCACCCACTAGATAAGCTCG
>JAJFLO010000176.1 GCA_021772675.1 Verrucomicrobiota bacterium
AAAAACATTATAATAAGTATAATAATAAAAATATCAAGCAATATTTATTATACTTAAAAAATAATTGCAAAATTTTTTAATGCTTGAAAATGAAGAATTTACAAAAATAAGGGTGAGTTAAGTGGTAAACATAGGATATAAGGATATTTCTCACAATGCCGATGCGAATGCACGATTGACCTTTCAATGTGTGTTATACGAGGGCTCGAATAAAATAAAAGTACAATTCCAATCCATGATCAACGGTTCTGCTTCGTATGCAAACGGGTCATCGGCAACACTTGGTATCGAAAACAATACCGGAAACGAAGGGGAAAAGTATAGCTTCAACAACCCAGGCGGATCAGTATTTAATGGATTAGCTATCGAGTATACTCGAGCAGCAGATTTATATTTAATAGATCGGGATAATGATGGTATGTCGGACGGTTGGGAAAATGATTATAATTTTGATCCGTTCGACGACGCTGACGCGGGGATTGACGGTGACGGTGATGGCTATACTAATCTGGAAGAATACGTGGGAAACAGCGATCCATTAGATATTAATTCAGTGCCAATATTCATACTTGGACTTCAGGAAAATGACATTCGTCTCGATACCGATATTGCCGGATCAGAATCATCTTTAAGACCAAAAATTACCGGTGACAATAATGGTCATCTTTATACTGTCTGGTATGACCATCGAAATGGAAATTCTGATATTTACTTTAATCGGTCGTCTGATTATGGTATAACATGGCTTGCGAATGATATTCGTCTTGGCAGTGATACCCCTGGAGCAAAAACATCGTTTTCCCCTCAAATCGCATGTGATATTAACGGAAATGTTTATGTCGTATGGTATGATTACGTCAACGGCAACCCTGATATCTACTTTAACTATTCAAGTAATTTCGGAACGACCTGGCAGGCAAATAATATCCGCCTGAATACGGATACACCCGGTTCAAACAATTCTTCGGGCCCACAAATTGCCTGCGACAATGGCGGTCATGTTTATGTCGTATGGCAGGACAGGCGTAGCGGGAGTTATGATATCTATGCTAACCATTCCCTTAACTACGGAGTGTCCTGGCAGGCGAACGATTATCAATTGAGTACACATAATCCTGGTTCAGGAAACTCCTATAGTCCTGATATTGATTGTAACGAAAACGGGAACATTTACGTAACCTGGTATGACAATCGTAATGGCAACTATGATATTTATTTCAGCCATTCAACTAATTATGGTATGTCATGGGATAGCGCGAATATCCGATTAGATACAGATGGTGCTGGAAGCTATTCATCTTACCATCCTAAAATTAGCTCTGACAGCGGTGGTCATGTCTATGTGACCTGGCGTGATTATCGTAACGGAGGAACTGATATTTATTTTAATCGATCAGGCGACTACGGGAACACATGGATGGCCGCAGATATCCGGCTTAATACAGATCCTGTCGGAGCGAATTATTCCTTTAATCCGGAAATCGCAAATGATGACCCGGGACATGTTTATGTCACCTGGTACGATGGACGTAATGGTAACTTTGACATATATGTGAATATATCCGAAGATTACGGTAATAGCTGGCAAAACACAGATACCAGACTAGATTCTGATGAAGCCGGACAAAATAAATCTTATCATCCTCAAATCAGTACAAACAACAACGGTAAAGTCTTTGTAACATGGTATGATAATCGGAATGGGGGTTATGATATTTACGCGAATTTTTCCGAGGATTTTGGAATAAACTGGTCTTATGATATACGGTTGGGATCTGATGAACCCGGCTCGGCTTATGCATACTATCCTTCTATTTATAGTGACAATGCGAATAACGGCTATATTGTTTGGTACGATTCACAAAATGGCGCTCGTGATATCTTTTTCCACCATGTCAAAATTTCAAATCTGGCGGCTACTGAATCAATAACATTAATACCTCCGAGTATTTCCCTTGGTGTAACCTTGTCCGTCGATTATTTCGCACAGGCAAATCTTGGCAATGGTTTTCATTCTGATATCACACCCTATGTTACCTGGAATTCAAATACCCCGGCTGTTGCGACCGTTACTCCTGATGGAAGAGTAACGGCAGTAACTCTGGGAACCTCACAAATTACTGCCGAATATGATGGAATTATATCGACTCCGTCAATAGTAACGGTACCGTCAGACGGCGATTATGTATTTGCTGCAACTATCGCAGCATCAATCACGAATTCTGGTAGCAATGCATATCAATCTGTACCAATTGGATTTAATTTTATATTTTACGGAAATACATATTCAACAGCAAATATAAGCACAGAAGGCTTTCTCAGTTTTGGTGCTGGCTATACCACATCTACCAACCAGAACATTCCGTCAACGTCAACACCAAATAACATAATCGCTCCATTCTGGGATTCATTAAATCCATCTTCAGCAGGTGATATCTATTATGAGACGATCGGTACTGCACCCAACCGTACCTTCGTGGCCGAATGGCGAAATATAACTCAAAGTAGTTTATCAACCGATTATTCCTTTGAAGTTCAACTCGATGAAGGGTCCAATTCGATTCGGCTGGTTTACGGATTTATGCACGGAGCCTACGCCGACGGCAGCAGCGCAACGGTCGGAATCGAAAACAGTTCCGGAACTGATGCAGTTCTCTTTTCCTATAATCAAAATTTAGTCTCGCCATATACAACTTTAAATTTTTTAACGGCGGACGGCGGCACTACGTACTACCTGTACAACTATATTGCTGCGTCAAACATGGCGTCAACCGTTTCCAATAGTGACGATTCTTACCAATCCGTTCCCATTGGGTTTACTTTTCCGTTTTTTGGGAATTCTTATTCGTCAGTTTACATCGGATCGAACGGTTTTCTCAGTTTTGGTATCGGCTACTATCATTACAGCAACCAAAACCTTCCATCAACTTCAGCGCCCAATAATATGATTGCTCCGTTCTGGGACGATCTAAACCCGCGGTCTGCCGGTGACATTTATTACGAAACCGTCGGCGTCGCCCCCAACCGGATATTTGTCGCCGAATGGCGCCATGTCACCCATTACGGGTTAAGTACAGACTATAACTTCCAGGTGCAATTATTCGAATCAAGCAACGCAATCCAATTCATTTATGATGTGATGAATGGTACCTATGCCGATGGCGGCAGCGCGACCATTGGCATAGAAAACAGCAGCGGCACAAGTGCATTGTTGAATTCGTACAATCAATCGTCATCGATATCGCCATACAGTGGGATCTCCATTCGCACGAATGATGGAGGTAGCAGTTATTATTTTTATACAGGCCAGTAAATGTTTATGTGTTGACAGCCGTGAACAGTTACACCAAGACAAAATATTTCATTTCAAACGTTGTTAAGGGAGATATAAAATATAATGCAAAATAAAAAATCTAAATTTTATTTTTTATTCTTAATTCTATCTATTTTATTCGCTGTTCAATCTGGTCTTTCTCAAAATGATTCCTCAGGTTGGGGAGGACCACTTATGACAATGGATGAATGGACAACATTTACATCACAAAGCCAATCAGGGGCAAGATCGGCGGCAGTGACGAATCAAACCGAAACGGAAGTTACACCCGAGATCGCAGCTCAGGCCAAAGCTCTCCAAAATGATCCAGTCAGAATTTTTGAATTCGTTCGTAATCATATACGTTATATTCCTTACCACGGACTCTGGAAAGGTGCACTGGCAACTTATATGACTAAGGAGGGAAATGATCTCGACCAATGTTCCTTATTAATAGCCTTACTCAAAGCTGCTGATCAAAATACACAGCAAACACGTTTTGAGAATGCCAAATATATTGAAGGTAGTCTTGTTTATAGCAATACTTATTTATCGAATTTTACTGGGTTTAATGAAAGTTTATTAACGACTCAACCTGGCCTTGCATCCTTGATAATAACAAGATTTGAACCTGAGTTTCCAGACAGTGTAGTAGTAAGGCGTTATTGGGTTGAAGTCACAATAGATGGCATAACATATTCTCTTGACCCGAGTTTTGTAACGTACCAGGAAATTGCTGGTTTGGATGATTCTGAAATTAAAAGTGCGATGCAATATGATCGTGTAAATTTTATGTCCGATGCATTAGTTGGCGCTACTGCGTCATCACATAGTCTAACAAATGTAAATGAGACAAATATAGTTTCAGCCTTCATTCAACATAGCACTGATTTTGTTAATCATGTCAGAAATAATCACGCCAACAAAACTATTGGTGAGATAATAGGAGGAAGAAAAGTTGTAAAACAAACTTATGCAAACCTGCCAGTAGAGTTGCCGTTTGCCAATTATAAGAGAATTGAGAATGATTTTACCACCGTACCTCCAACACATCTGTTATCATACACAGTAAAGCACACAAACATTGATGAAGTTTCTCTTGATGCATTCGAAATCACTGGTAAAAGATTTACGCTTTATCATGATCAGAATGGTGCTCCGCAATATTTCATAGATGGACAATTGTTAGCAACAGGAGATAATACAAATATCGATCAGGGGTATACACTAACAACCGTTGTTAAATTACCCGGTACTTCCTCTACAGTATCTGCATCTTATAATGTTAAAGGCTATAGAACGTACGCAATCATGTTTGATCCAGGTATGATTTCGTCCGAAATTATCAAAAGACATAATCAAGAATTAACGAAAGCACTAAACGCGGGTGTTTCTAATACCAGTGAAGAAATTCTTGGAGGTACCCTTAACCTCGTCGCCTTAAATTATGCTAATCAAGTCAGGAAGAGTGCAAATTTGGCGGGAACATTTGCAAATGTTGAGGGAACTGTATTTTTAGGAGGGATAGTAGCTCAGGAGGAAAGTTATTTCGTAGACTTCGGACTAAACTTATCACGGGCTGATCAAACGGATGGTGATCTCGACAAAATGAATTCATTTTCACTGACAAACGCCTTCTTTCACAGCGCTTTAGAGCATGGTACCCTCCAGCAATCACAAGGTATAGAACACACTGCTGCATCAACGTCTAAATTAATACAGATTAATAACTCGACAACTATTGATAAAACAACGTTTCGCACAGATGCTTTAAATTGGTCAACGATAGAACCACAACTGATTGGCTATAGTCAATCAGAAAAAGATAATATTTTTAGTGAATATATTGATCAAGGATTTTCTGTAATCATTCCCAAAAATGGTGACTTGTCATTACCTGAATGGACATGGTCAGGTAATGGTTATTATACATTGAAAGAATCCAGTTTTGGCCTTATCAAGTCAATAAGCTACCTGATTTCGGGTGGATATGCGGGTGGATATGCGGGAACAACCGGTCTTTTTGATTCAGAAAACATAAACAATGAAACATCAATAAATTTCGACTCGTTGCCAGATGTAAATATTACTCGAACTCTAAGTGATGAACCTGTCGATTTATTTACGGGAAACTATATTCTGGATAATTCCGACCTTTCGGTTGGAAGGGCCGAGCCGGAAGGGTTGTCATTAGCCCGTCATTATGATAGTGGTGACCGTGCAGCCGATGGCCCGTTTGGATATGGCTGGACTCATAATTATGAAATTATGGCATCTGTCCATGGTGATGGAATAAGCGGTTTAGGGGGAAGCCAGGCAATTGATGCTGCATCTTTGATTACCTACTCTATTATTGTCACAGATTTGATATCCGATGGATATACCTTAGAAGATATCGTTATCTCTTCCATCGCAGCGAACTGGGCAATGGATCAACTGATTGACAATGCCGTGACATTGACAATTGGAAGCAGGTCGATGAAATTTATTAAACTTCCGGACGGGACCTATAATCCTCCTCCAGGCGTGACAGAAACATTGGTGATGGAAAACGGAAAATTCGAGCTGCACGGTCGCTTTGGCACCGTGATGAAATTCAATGCGAATAACCAAATTGAATCCTGGAGCGATGCCGATGGCAATACCATGAACTTTGCGTATACAAACGATACATTGAGTACGGTCACCGATATGTATAACAGACAGCTTACATATACCTATATCGGTGATCATATCACATCCATAAGCGATGGAACCGGCCGGTCGGTTTCCTATCAATATTCTCCCGAAGGCGATCTTACCGGCTATACCGACCCCGAAAATAAAACCTGGACCTATGTTTACGATTCCAGCCACCAGATCACCAGTATTAAAGATCCGCTGCAGCAAACCACCATACAGAACGTTTATAATGCCATCGGCAAAGTCGACAAACAGATATCCGCCACCGGCCATACCTGGAATTTTTACATTGCCGGCGATCACAGTATCGAAGAAAACCCGGACGACGGCAAAATGACCTATTTTTTTGATGAACTCGGTCGCCAAATCGGACGTAAAAATCAGTTGGGTCATAATTACACCACTATTTTTGATGGGCAAAATCACATCATAAAAACAATCGACCCGCGTGGTGCTGAAACCCTATTCAACTACGATGGTGATAATAATCTCATTACCACAACAAATGCACGAGGTTTTGTCACCACGAATACTTACGATCCTAACAATCATCGCCTAATTGCAACACAGGATCACGATGGTAATATTACTGCATTTGTCTATGATGCAGAACACCACTTGACGAAAATAACCGATGCGCTGAGTAATGAAACAGTCAATCTTTATTTCCCGGACGGAAAACTGCAAAAAACAACCGATAAAAACAATAATGAAACGATTTACACCTATGACCCATGGGGAAATGTCAAGACAATTTCACGAACGGATAGCGGGGTGATAACTTATACGTATAATGTTCGCGGCGACAGAATCAGCGTTGTTGATGGACGGTCGAATGAAACCACGTTTCAATACGACAAACGTCGCCTGCTTACTGCCATTATCGATCCGCCAATTGGTGCTTCCGCTGTTATTTATACCAGCACTAACTCATATAACGCAATTGGCAAGTTAGACTATGAAATTGACCGAAATGGTAATAAAACATCGTACACGTATCATCCAAATTATAAAATCCATAAAATAATTTATCCGGATGACACTCCGGGCACCGACACCGATAATCCTACGGTTACCCATCTATACGACAAAAGAGATAATATTGAATTTGTAACCGATCCCCGAGACAATCAAACAACCAACGTCTACGACGCGGCCAACAGAGTGATTGAGATTATTGACGCACTGGTTCATAAGACTTATTTCACCTATGATGATGCCGGAAATACCATCAGCATTAAAAATCATCTGAATGAAGAACGTTTATTGGGATACGACCTTTTGGGCCAAAATACCAGTGTCACAGACGAACTTGGAAATACGTCGACAACACACTATAAGTTTTCAGGACAAATTTGGTGGACCCGTAATGCATTGGGAAAAAGTACCTATTTCGGCTACGATGCGTTGCATAGGAATACCTATATTTCACATCCGAATGGATCACAAGAAATTTTTCGCTATGATAATGAAGGGAATTTAACAGAATTCGAAAATGCCCAGGGTAACATCATGACTTTTGTCTATGACGGATCAAACCGCGTGATCGAGCGTATCGATAGTTTACAAAACAAAGAACAGTTATTTTACGATGATGCCGGCAACCTGGAAATAAGAATCGATCCGCTAAACCGAATAACAGGCTATGAATTTGACGAAGTGAACCGTTTGACAACAGTCCTCTATCCCGTTGAAACCATTGACTATACATACTATGATGGCAATGGCAATTTGCGAACAATGATTGATGCTGACGGTACCACATTTTATTATTATGACGAACGTAATCGCTTAACATCAGTTAACGATCATAACGGCAGCAGCGTCAGTTATGAGTACGATGCAGCGGGCAACAGAGAGAAAGTTATCTATCCCGGAAGCTTTGTCGTCAATTACACTTATGACGCCGTGAATCGTTTAAATACCGTCAATTGGGACACCAATAAAACCACGAGCTACACCTATGACGATGCGGATCGTCTGATAAATACTCACTATCCTAATACTGTCACCGGAACGATGACACCCGATGCCGCTGGACAGATTGCTGATTTTAATTATAAAACCGGGGCAGCCACTCCATTTGTAAACAGGGTAATCACCCGCAATGAACTAGGCTTTAAGACAGCAGACGACTTTGTTACCGGCATAAGTCCGGTAAATACAAACTTTCACTTACAAGATCGTAATCACGATGCTTCTGATCGTCTGGAAAGAGTTAACAGCGATTCTATAGATGATAGTACCTCAACCAATACGATCTATACCTATAACAGCAATGGTAATCTCATTGATGGCGGCGGCAAGGATTTTACTTATGATTACGAGGATCGTCTCACATCCTATCAAGATTCTGGCGATCAAATCCAATTCACATACGATGGTCAAGGAAATCGAACCAAACGAACCGAAAACGGGCTTGTGCGGCAGCACATCCTTGACCATGGCGCTGCTTTATCAAATGTTCTGATGGAAAAAGATACAAGCGGCAATGTGGTTCGCTACTATATCTGGGGCAATGGCCTGATAGCCCAGGTTGAGGCTAATGGCACAACCCACTACGTCCACGCCGATGAACAGGGATCAACCATCGCGCTTACCGATGCCAGTGGAAGTGTTACCGATCAAATAGCCTATTCGCCCTACGGTGAAATTCTCAATAGTACCGGAACCACAGACATTCCCTATCTTTATATCGGTGGATTCGGCGTTTTTAATGAAGGACATAACCTGTACCATATGAAAGCAAGATACTATGATAGCCAACTCAAACGCTTCCTGACAAAAGACCCGATCGGGCTGGATGGGGGAATGAATCTGTATGCTTATGCAGATAGCAATCCATTGTTTTTCATTGATCCGTTTGGGCTTGAAAGTACAATAAACTCTACAAGTGAAAGATTTAATGAATTCGGTTCATTTGCGGGCAATACTGCTGCTGCCGGTTTGATCATTGCGGGGGCAAGCATTATTATACCCGATCCATCAGATGCAGTTATTCAACCTGTGGTTGCAGGAGGAACAGCGCTTAGAGTCGCTGGCGGTTTTCTTTCAATAGTGGCTATACCGGAGATTATCGAAACAGGCACTGACATTATACAAGATATTGATGATCTAATTTCAAGGGCAAAGGATAGTAGTAAGGCTGAAAGGCATGGGGATAGCGGGAGAGCATTAGAAAAAGCACAGAAAAAGATCGAGAATCTTGGAAGGCAGCTTGAGTCTACAACTGGTAGAGAAGCCAGAAAAATAAGACAGAAAATTAAGAATATACGCGAAGCCGCCCAACGTAAAGCAAAAGGCGAAACACATAGTAGGTGATACTTATGTACGATTGGATTCCCTTGACACGAGTCGGAAAGTTTATATTTAATACCGTCGTGCAAAAATATGTCGATCAAGGTCTTCTTGAGAAGATGCCAGATGATCAAGATGCTACAGGATGGCAAACATATGGAGTACCGGGGGGATCCCTGCGTGTTCATGTAGAGGATAATCGTATCATATCGATTGCCTGCTATGATGAGTGTATACTTAACGGATATAATCTAATTGGAATGACATTTGATGACGCAAAGAACGTGCTTGAAATTCAGCCCTCCGAGGATGTGGATATAATTGATATTGGGGATACCCGCCAAGAAGTCTTTGAGTTTGATGATCTTGAGGCACAACTGTGGGTAGAAAAGGGAAAAGTAGTCACTGTCTTCTGTGGACCTCGTTTCGAAGAAGAATAATTTGAAACGAAGGGGTCGCTGAGGGTCACACCGAATGCCCCCAACTTAAGGATTTTTCTGAAGGGGCTTGGAAAGGGGCTTGGAAAGGGGCTTGGGGTCGCACCTTTTCGTGCCAAGTTAAATCTGAAACTTTGGGAGTATATATGACTTAGATCATTATATACAAAATTAGTTATTGTTGTCCATCAGGTTCAAATCCTGCTCTGCTAATGTATCGTCTACAGGCAGATAGCGAAGAGCGCATGCTGTATTCAGTAATGGTGCGTGTGAAGCCGCTCGGAGCAAGATTGCAGGCTTAGTATTGAATCCCGAAATGACCGTATTGTGGAATGATAAATTCTCATTGTGAGAAGGAATGCCGACAGCTTAGAGGGGTTCGGAGCCGACCGCAGGGAGACAGGCAGCTGTAAAGCTGGCCGCAGGCTGACACATAGTGTCATCAACGCAGCATCCATTGATGTATTTGGCGTATGCAGTGGAGCCACCGGGATCTTAGACCTTTGCATGTAATTGAAGGGACAGCTCAGGAACTTGGGAGAGCCATTTGTTTCCTTGATGAACAAACTGAACAAACGGTGCCACTCAATGAACAAACGGTGCCACTCAACGTTAGCACCTTATATTAAATGAGTTGTTGATTTATTATTAAATTACAATCTGAGCTAAGGGTCACCCATTGGTAGTTTTAGAGAATGCAACGGTGCGCTACTGGACAGCAATTAAATTATAAACGGAGTAAATATAATGATAAAAAAAATAATATGGGTATTCGTCATTTTTGTTTCATCAATCATAAATGCACAGGAAAAGGCTGGTGTTCAATCATCAGAATCGTCAAAGAAAAAAGAAACAACAATCGTTGCTTTTCAAACTGAAGAACAATCAAACGCTTTATCAGAAGAATTGCAAAGCAAAGTAGCCGAATTTCATTTCGAACGGAAGGCATTGCATAATGATTTGCGTGAAAGACTCAAGCAGAATAATGAGTTTTTGATTGATGGAGATCAAGAATTGAATATTTCAAGACTGACAATGGAAAAAGTAAGAGAACTATGCGCTCAATATCATGAAGATAATAATCTAAAACTACAACAGTTACAGGCACGGGAAGATGGGAGGCTCGGGGTCGCACCTTTAGCCTTAAGTTTTTGTTGAGATAAAATGAGAATGTTATGCAGAATGCATTGGGACGACCTGCGTTATTGAAAATAATGTGAAATTCTAAAAGGAGTTAGTACAATGAGAAATGAAATTTTATCAGGTGTATTTATCATCTTTATTTCATCAATCTTAAATGCCGGAGAAAAGAAAGTTTTTCAAACATCAGAATTATCAACCAAAAAAGAAACAACAATCATTGCTTTTCAAGATGAAGAACAATCAAAATCTCTACCGAATGAATTACAAAGCAAAGTAGCCGAATTTCATTTTGAACAAAAGGCATTACGTAATGATTTGTGTGAAAGACTTAAGCAAAATAACGAGTTTTTGATTGATGGAAATCAAGAATTGAATGTTTCAGAATTGACATTGGAACACGTCAGAGAACTATGTGCCCAGTATCATGAAGATAATAATATAAAGCTGCAACAGTTACAGGAACGAGAAGAAGATATCGACACCGAACTAAAGGCTCGACATCCATCTATTTCAAAACGCGATGTCATCCGTAAAAAGAAAAGAGACAAACCAGTTAGAGGAAAGAAAGTCCGTAAGATGTTCAGGAAAAAACGTCAGGAACTCAGGAAAGCATTAAAAACTGCGTCTGAAGAGGGCAAGGAAAAACTGATTACTGATTTTATTGAGGACTGCTGCGTTTCGTTTAGTCAGTAAATCTACGGCTTTAATTTAAAGATCTTGGCCCACGAATCACATAGATCTTCACAAATGGAACGAAGGCAAGAACTGTATCCACAGTTGCGCGGAGCGTAACTGTGGATACAAATTCGTGAGGTTTCGTGCAATTCGTGGGCCGAATTTTAGTATGGAATTTTATCGTTGAAAACTATGGATTCTAATTGTGAAAAAGATGTCACCGGGGCAGCCGCTCCATTTGTAAACAGGGTAATCACCCGCAATGAACTAGGCTTTAAGACAGCA
>JAJFLO010000177.1 GCA_021772675.1 Verrucomicrobiota bacterium
GCTTGTTCGACATTCGATATTCAGCAATATTCTGGGAAAAAGCGTAAACTAACCACTTTTTTACGCCTGATGTGAAGCATACATTTATTTCAATGTTTGTTAAATCATTCCTGTTTGGTTGTGGCTTGTCCACGTTAGGAATTACGAATTCACATAAAAAACAGCTAACCCGGATTTCTCACAATACTTCTGTTACAAAAGCGTATATCATCTAAATTCAGAGTTTTAACGTGTCTCGCGATTCTGCTCAGCAGAACTCGATACACGGTCATCCACTCGCCTATGTTAAACCATTGAATATAGGCAATCTAAGCTTTCTCACTACAAAAGTTTATGAATAATGCAGGCGAAGATACATCGTTTTAATCCCACCGTGAATTTATTTCCCCAGGAGTTACCCTACTCAATGAGCACTGTCATCGAAAACGCGCTGTCTCGTTTTGCTTTGGTCAAAGCTCTGCGTCGTCCTGTCCCACATTTGGCGGATTTCGACGGGCAGTTACTCTAATTCCCCCTGCGACTCACTGTCCCAAAAGTGTACGTGAACTGATCAATTAATTTACAACAGCCTATTTTGCATTTTCATTTTAACCTTAATTCACTCTTTGGCAATAAAATTGCTCTACGCTGAAAATAAAATGAGGAAATAAAAATGAAAATACGTTTGATACTTATATTAATATTTTGTTGGAATTTAGAATCATTTGGTTATGTCAGGTCCTTGGCAAAGCTGAACTACAAGATATTAAACCACCTAAAAATAGTAAATTTGAAATCGGATGCCCAATTAATAAATAATAACGTAAAAGCAAACTCGACAATGCCTTATTCAACACTATCATTCAAATCAGACGATCAATATGTCCAGAATATCAATTCAGTATTGAATCAGGCATATAATTCAGAAATTTTTACCAAAAATATATTAGATGAATTGGCACTAATTGGTGATGAGATTAAACCAGCCTATGGCTTGTCCATTGGAACTCAAGGAAATTTCATTTGCTGTATTATTAAATTTTGAAAAGGCTTATCTAGCCAACAGCAATTATTGGTGAACGCTTCTCAGGCATTGAAATTGATAAAATCACATAACAATTCGTATAATTCTGTGTATCATGGATAAAGCAATCTATAGTTGGAGTTCACCCATAATTACTCGATCTAGCCTAGATTATTCATAAACTTTCTATTACGAGTCATAAAGTTCTACGGGTTCGAAATAGCTTCCACCACGGCGGATTTTTAACACTATTCTCTACGAGCTGGAAGCCTGCACGCGAATAATATTCATAACTCATTGATTTAATGCAATATAATAACTCTCATCACAAAATTTTATGCATAATCCAGGATAGCAGTCTGTCGGACTTAGCCCGGATTTCTCACAAAACTTCTGTTACAAAATCGTATATCACCTAAATGCAAAGTCTTAACTTGTCTCGCGATTCTGCTCAGCAGAACTCGACACTCTGTCATCAGCTCGTCTATGTCAAACCATTGAATGTAGGCAATCTAACCTGAATAATTCATCAGTATTCTGCTGCGAGCCCTAATCTCTGCTCAAATAAGCCGATTAACTCAATTTTACAACTCAGTGAATGAAAATTCACTTTCATTGTGAAATTTTCTCTAATCAATTTATTATGAGTGAGTTAAGTGCTCTCGCGACGAATCGCATGGATTAATCAGGCTAAGCTTTTTCACCACAAAGTTTGTGAGAAAACCGGGTTAGAAAGAATTTGGTACGAAAAACGCATTTTGGGCTCATTGTCGTCCCAATCATTATTGATCCCACGGGGTACAATATTCTCCTCAAATTTGGACATAAATGATTTTTATTTGACGATTTTCTCCCATCGATTTTCTAAGCCCGACAGACTGCCAGTGTAAGCAAACTGACCACTACTCGCTACCTAAAACATCTTCATTAAGAACTGATTCCAATTCGTTGAAATAACGTTTTGAGGTCATTTTAGATGTGACCTCTACGCCAAGAAATTGCTCAAGTCTGGACAAATTACCACAATTATGCCCAGATGGCTTCATTGGGCTGCGCTTTTGAGTTCGAATAAGGTATCCTTCTGCTAGTTTGTAAAATTTTGATCGGTTAGTTTGGGTCAAGCGTAGATGGGAGCTAATTGACCAAAGTAATTCCTGATGCTCCGATGTTAAAATTGGTGTGAACTGAAAATCTATGTCGTTTAGTTTCTCAATGAATAGACCAAATTCTGGAACCGCATCAGTTATTAAGTTCTGAACTTTTTTAGGTTTCAAATTTTCAATCTCCAAATGATCCGATACGATTTTTAAACATGCAATTCTTTCCAAAGAGAAATACCGTATAGCTGCCTGAAAAAAGCCTGAACATTCCATATCCACAAGAGCTTCCTTCAGCTGTAGTGGGTCGGTTACAGGCGTATCAAATGTCTCAATGGTTGCTTCCAAAAAATTGTGCCGTACCATCATATCCGGGTAATAACATCTCCCCGATCCACGATCTACCACTTTGTTAATCATTACAATGTCACCGAGATTATACTGCTCGCCTTTAACCGCACCACATGTCCCGAAATTTACAACAAAGCTGCTGCCCAGGCTTTTCTTGGACTCAGCTGCCATCAGAGACTCAACTGCCATTGCAACGAGGACCTTGCCAACGCCTGAAATAATGAGTTTTATGTGAGGATTTTCAAATACAACCCAATTATTTTCACCATTATTACGATTGAGTCCCCATTTTTTTATTAGAGGTTTGGCT
Source organism: Verrucomicrobiota bacterium (assembly GCA_021772675.1). GTDB lineage: Bacteria > Verrucomicrobiota > Lentisphaeria > JABSQK01 > JAJFLO01 > JAJFLO01. The sequence goes on from JAJFLO010000177.1 coordinate 2,762, forward strand.
TCACATTGCAAGGCAACTATTACATAAATCATATCAGTAACTATACTGCAAGCAGTAGATTTTTCGACATTCGTTATTCATTTCAGGCAACAATTTTACAGAAACCTGTCGAGAACCTGATGGCTGCCAGTATAAACGTTTGGATTAATGAGATGATTGCAATATGATTCAAATTGACTTTTACAATTATCTCCTATAAGGCTTAACAAATTTTAGGTTTCGGGTTTCAGTGTTCAGGTGTCAGTTGCTTTTGTCCTGACACTAGAAACTATATCTCTTATTATATTAGCAGAATTCGCGAAACAGACGCGGGGGTTGCTCTACAGAAAATTCCTATTGCCCGACACAAATTTAATGTACGAAATCGATTTAGCGAATCGTTTATTCAACATGACATGTTAGCCTGAATAATTCATAAACTTTCGTAGTGAAGGTCATTAGATTGTGTGAGATCAATGAATTATGAATTTTATCCGCGTACAGGCTTCCAGCTCGGAGAGAATAATGTTGAAAATCCGCCGTGGTGAAAATTGATTTTTTGCAAGAATGTATTAAATAAAACTCCTCGGGGCAAGCCCACGAGGTATCTTCTCAATACTTAACTAATAAGATTGCTTCAAGGCAAGTGTTGGGGAATTAAACCCACTGGTGGGATTAAATTCACGTATGGGATGGGTCGATTGGCTCTGGAAACTCAAATTAACTGGAGTAGATTGCTAACCTGATTATTTATGCATTTCGTCGCGAGAGCACTTAACTCGCTCATAATAAATTGACTAGAGAAAATTTCACAGTGAAAGTGAATTTTCATTCACTGAGATGTAAAATTGAGTTAATCCGCTTATTTGAGCAGAGATTAGGGCTCGCAGCAGAATACTGATGAATTATTCAGACTAAATGTCAAATGTGATTAGAAGTGTTTAACTCTTAAAAATGACCAAAATTTCAGAGGCAGTGTTACATGAATGAAGATTCTAAAAGTAATAGAGCCCAAGAGTGTGAAAAAACAGTAGACAATTTACGATCTATCACGACATCAAGTGATCGATATAGGATTAATCGTATGATTGCAAAAGGAGGAATGGGAATAATTTATCATGCCTATGACAAAAAGCTTAAACGTGATTCGGTAATAAAGGTCTTACAGAATAAATTTAGGGATAATCCGCAACAATTATTAAAGTTCATTGATGAGGCTCGTATCACCGGAAGACTTGAACATCCCAACATCATACCCGTGAGCGATATTGGTATTCTTGATGAAGATCAAATTTTCTTTGCAATGAAACGAATCAACGGTGAATCGTTGCAAGACATTCTTATTGGACTGCGCAATAACCAACCTGCGTATAGTGAAAAATATACCTTATTTTCACTTTTAACCATATTTCGTAAAATCTGTGATGCCTGCACCTTTGCTCATTCGGTACAGATGATCCATAGAGATATAAAGCCAGAGAATATTATGGTTGGTGAGTTTGGCGAAGTATTGCTGGTTGACTGGGGACTGGCAAAAGAATATGGAAAAAAGTCAGATCTAAGACGACTTTGCATGAAAACAATAGAAGGAATTGTTCAAGGTTCACCGAATTTCATGTCTCCTGAACAGGCATTTGGCGAAACGGATAATGTCGACTGCCGAACTGATATCTTTCTCCTGGGTTCGACCTTGTATTCAATCGCAACATTATATCCTCCATATGAAAGCGAAAGCGGTGTTATTGATATCGTTAAATTGGCAGAAGAATGCAGCTATATTGATCCTCAGACCCGAGCCCCAAACCGTCAAATCCCACAAACTCTATGTCACATTATAGCGAAGGCGATGCAATATAAACCAACTGATCGTTATCAATCGGTCGCGGAACTCTGTCGGGATCTTGATGCCTTTATGGAAGGTCATATCCTGTGCACTAATGTTTCATTTAAAAAGGGCGACTACTTGATGATGGAAGGAGAAAAAGCGGATGCAGCCTATCTCATTCTGCGAGGTAAGGTAGAAGTATTTGCGGTAGTTGATGGGATTCGGATTGATCTAACTGAGCTTTCGGAAGGCGATTGTTTGGGGGAAATGGCTTTGATATCAAACCAACCCCGGTCAGCTTTTGCAAAAGCTCTTACCTATACAGATGTCGCAGTTATTTCATCAGAAATGATGAATCGTGGCATTGATAATATGCCAGCTTGGCTGGCTAAAGCTGTAAAATTCATTGTCAAGCGCCTACAAATAACAACTAATTTAATCCATCCACTCCATAAATCTGATTGTACTTTTCATGTAATGAATCAACTAAAACTACTCTATCCATTGATGGGAGAGAAGGTGTTTAACGTCCAATGGCCAGAGAACAAGATTGCGGTAAAGCTTTCTGACATGGTTCATGAAATTACTCAAAACCTGGCGTTAACAACTGAACCTGTAAATAACGTGATATTAAAATTAGCAGAAGTAAAACTAGTGGAAATATTACTAGGAGAATATATATACATCGCTAATTTACCCAATTTTTGTGAATTTGTTAATTTTTTTGCTAATCAAAAAGGACTGAAAACAACTATACCCAAAAACAGAATCCCATTTCTTTTTGTCAATGATAAGGAGTTTATTGATCCGAAAGACAACAACAAGACTCTCACCAACCGAGCAAAGCTACCCGGTTCTTCATTGAACCATAATGAACAGAAAAGCAACGTTAATCAGTGGGCTTCGGAAACTGCATTCGCTGAATGCTATAATGGAATTATTACTCCAAAATCCAGCCTTAAAACTGAATCTACAAAGAAACTTATCCTTAAGAATACCCCGGAAAATTCTTAGAACAATGGCTATCCCACATTTCTCACAAAGCATCTATTGTGAGAACATATATCACATTATTTCAGCATCTTGCCTTGACTATCGAATTCTGTGTGTCTTTCTGCTGGACAGCAGAATCATTCTCTATCCATCAGTAAAATACTGAAATGAAGCAATCTAAGTCCTCTCGTTACGAAGTTGGTGAGAAAAGTGGGTTAATGGTGAATGTTGTTTTTTTGCCAAAGATAGTGTAAAGCCCGATTTTGCATTAGCACTCTTCATCCGCACCGATTGCACGATCTGTCAGATATTTTTTATATGATATTCATAACCTTGTTCACACAGAAACATTTGACGATTCAAAGCAAAATCCTGTTCAACAGTATCACGCGATATGATGGTATAAAAATGAGCTTGATTCTCCCCTTTTTTGGGACGCAAAATTCGGCCGAGTCGTTGAGCCTCCTCTTGCCTTGACCCATATGTACCGGAAACCTGGATGGCAACGGCAGCATCAGGAAGGTCAACAGCAAAATTGGCAATTTTCGACACAATAAGCGTGGATATTTTTCCGGATTTGAATGCGTTAAAATTTAAGTCCCTCTTTTTCTGGGGCGTCGATCCGGTTAATAGAGGAACATCAATATGCCTGGCAATCTCTTTTAATTGATCGATATACATGCCAATGATAAGAATTTTCTCATGCCTATATTGACTGAGAAGATCCATGACAACATCGATTTTAGCATGATTTTCCGAGGCGATTCGAAATTGCTGGCGTTTACTTTCTAATGCATAAGGCATCCTTAACAACTCAGGAAGATGAATTCGATATTCATAACAACACGCCTTGGCAATCCAACCTTGCTTCTCCATGACCTTCCAGGGAATATCTACCTTTTTAGGACCAATTAACGCAAAAACATCATCCTCTCGACCATCTTCCCGCACCAGAGTTGCTGTCAACCCCAGCCGTCTCCGTGCTTGCAGCGATGCAGTCATCTGAAAGACTGGGGCCGGTAAAGTGTGGACTTCGTCATATATAATTAATCCCCAGTTCCGTTGATCAAAGAGCGCGAGATGCTCAAATTCACTATCGCTGCGTTTACGGTAGGTTAAAATTTGGTAGGTAGTAACCGTGATAGGACGTACATTTTTTTCTTTGCTGCTATATTCGCCAACTTGATCGTTCATGATGGTGGTTTTATCGAGAAGCTCATCAATCCACTGCCGAATTGAGGTAACACTCGTTGTTAATATCAGGGTTGACGATTGGATTTGTGCAATACAACTCATCCCGATAATGGTTTTTCCAGATCCACAGGGCATGACAATGACCCCGGACCCACCATGAGTGTGACCGTTGGCATAATAAATGTCACTCGCTTCATGTTGGTAGGGCCGCAAGGTAAATACTTCGCCCGACCGGGTTTTATTTAATAAAGATAATGACAGAGATTCTCCTTCAACATAACCCGCAAGATCTTCAGCAGGAAAACCCGCTTTGATCAAGGCCTGTTTTAATAAACCACGATTTAATGGATTGACGTGGAATTCAGTTTCGGAGCATCGTTTTTCTATATATTTCCTGACATCTTTGTTTTGGTAGATTTCTTCTGCAAGGTAGTGGTCATTTGATTTTAATACCAGATAGGATTCATCTCTAATGATGGTCAAACGTCCATAGCGCGAGGCAAAATCACCCACTCCGACAATGATATGTTCAGGAATATCATATTTGGCATAGTGCGTTAACGCTGAAATTATTTTCTCGCCGGAATGCCCGGTTGCACATGCATTCCATATGGATAACGGGGTTATTTTATACGTATGGATATGCTCAGGAGATTTTACCAATTCCGCAAAGGTGACAATGTCGTTTCTCGCCTCTTCATATAACGAGTTATCTACTTCTATGAGAATGGAATAATCACTTTGAACAATCAAAGGATTTTGCGGATTATAGCTCATGAGATCAGCGAATAGTGATGTCAAATTCCTTATTCAATTTTCTGATTGCCTGGTGAATTTTTTTGCGGTCGCCTTCAGGTATAAGAATGTATCCCGATGATTGATCCTTGATCACATGCGGAATCCCAACCTCGATCAGGGCCTTGTTTAGTTTGGCTAAAAACGATTTATCGTTAGAATGCAGCGCAATAAAAGGTCTTTCTTCAAGGGATACTTTCTTCAGGGCTTTTGCCGATGTTTTTGGCATTGCCTTACTATTACTTTTTTTTCCGCTTACCGAAATGCTTTTGTTTGTATGAGAAACCAGGGCCGGAACTAATTCCATCTTTTGCAGTATAGAAAAAACGGTTTTAGCTTTTTTTATAACCGCAAATGATTTCGTTCCTTTATCGACAAGATATGGACTTAGCTGATTTAATACATCCTCTTTGTCTTTAGTGTGTTTTGACCGCATTTCCAGTAAAGCAACATTCTCGTATACAATTAACTTATCCGCAGATCGAGACCACTCTTTAAGCTCAATTTTTATATTTTCTGGAACGTTGATGCCCAATGATAAAAGGATATCGAGTACATCTGTTAATTGCGGGTTTTCAGCAAGATTACTCACTGTTTTTTTCCGATCAAGCGAGAGTACCGTTAAGTTTTGTTCCGACGACAGTTCTTTGGTATAGGGTTCAAGCATCCTTAACTCACGATCCGGATATAAAAAGGATTCGACAAATAATTTATAGTCCGGGGTAAGCGTGAACTTGACATGCCCTAATTCAGGATAGTTGTTTTTTATGAGAAACTGTAATTTCCCGGTAATGGTAAACGATTTTATATAACTGGGGAGAGGAGGTCTTATATCGCTTTGATAATGATCGTTATATTCAATTTGGACACAGTGCATCAAATAAGGAATTTCTTCCAGAAAAAATGCAAGATATCGACCCTCAACACGTTCAAATCCATTCGCTTCGGATTCATGAATTTCGATTCGATCAAAGGATCTATCGTTTTTAGATTCATAAAAACAATAATATAACTGGTTTCGGTCTCGATTGTCCCCGTATGGTGTTTTTTTGAACTTAGGCCTAAACTTTCTGTCAAGAATCAAATTGGGTTCTTCAGTTTTAATTTTGTTGATAAAATCACCAAATGGAATTGTCTTTCCCGGGTCATAGTCCGCCAATATTTCAAAAAGTCGTTTTCTCACTTTTGAGTAATCCATCTTTGAAGACACATTCACCCCGGACCCAGTGATATCAAATCTACCAAATGGTTTTCCCAATAATGATCTGCTATAAAATTCACGCGGATCATGTGTAATCATGTTGGCCATAATCCGTTTTTCCTTCTCCAAAGACGACAGTAATAGATAATCCTCTACGGATTTGGTATTTACTTCAATATAATTATCCGGAAAACTTGGCTCTGAACTTGAATAACCAGCATAACTGCCTTTTACATCATAATCTACAAGATTTAATGTACGCGCAATATTGCAGATGAAATGCGACCAGTCGCCATCCTCTGTTTCAGTATCCAGCAGACATCCCGGAATAGTCAAACGTTTTGCGAGACGTTTTAAGTCTCCTTTCATGATTTGGTTTTCACGATGCGATCGCTTAACCTCTCGTTCTTCTACGTAATCGATAAAGTTCAGGAGATCTTTGCGTATATTAAAATCAAATTGAGTTTTCATTTATGATAATAATTTTGGAGTTATACCATGGCTTTTTGCGTGCTTGAGTATACCAGGCAGTACATCATTGCTAACCGCATAATAATCCTGTCCAAGTTCTTGTAAATGCGTGCCGGATTTAGAAAGCAAAATGGCTTTTATGTCCATTGATCCCAACTTTAAAACCGACACATTCGAATGAACAATCCATTGATCTTTCCGCTTTTTTACTTTCTCCCATGCGGTCAGAAAGAGTGAAGACTTGCTTTTTAAGTCCGCAAAAAAATCGGAAGTATTCAAATTGCCTGACACTATTCCCATCTTTGTTATTGAAGGAGTAAAACATAAACATGTTCCATTGGTGGTAACGTCAGAGATTTTTGCGATTTCCAGCAATGCTGTGAGATTACAGCGAGTTTTAGAATCAATGCTGATATTTTCTTTTGTTTCACTTAGATTCTTAGCGATAACAGGATCTAGATTTTGCGGAGTTAAATTCGGAACCAGAAACTCATTGCCATCCTGATTTACGGTATGGAGAAATCCAAGAGCCGTCCCTGCATCAAAAAATTCGTCTGCTTCATTTCCTGTGAAAGAACATGCAAATTTCTTAAACATGTCCAGCAAATCATTCCTGATTATACCATAACCTTCTGGAATACTTTCCAGGACAAAGCGGCGTAGTTGAGACGGTGTACAGTTCAGTTGTGTTTTCGGTGATTTTATTTTAAGCCATTTTCCTGTTATTTCTAAAATGACATCCGAGTAAGAAGGCGATTGCTTCTTGCCAAATTTAATTTTCTTTTCAGCAACTGAGAATTCAGGCAACCATGTACGAATGGTTTCGTCTGCCTCTAACCGGTTATTGAACAAATCCCCTAACAAGATTTTGCCAATCTCCGGCTGGTTGACAGAAGTATTTATTTTCACTGTTGTCAATGCTAACGGAGGTAAATGTTTTGCAATTTCTTCAGGAAAATATAACTCGTAACTATTCCATTTGCATTTATGTCCATAGAATCCCCTTTGATCATCTTCTCTTATCAACATGATACCTTTCACTACCAAATTTTTCTTTATCTTAAGAAAAGCATCTTTATAGATTTTATTCGTAAACCAGGTATGACTGATGTTGAAAAACGGGTAAAGCTCTTCAATATTTACATGTTTTTTCGTGATACCGAGGATGTACAGGAGATCCAGCATCCCCGTCGGCAATGAGCCAAATGTTTTTGTTAATCCCTGTTCGGATAACAGCCTGAGCTTTACAAATTCTGCCAGACTGTCACGCCCGCTTTTCGGAGGCGGGCTTAAAAATCCTCGATTCTTGCAGATTTCGTTAAGTTCAGTGATTGTACAATTCTCACAAGTTTCATTTAGCCAATTAATCATTATTGTTATTCTTAGGATTGATGCCTTCTGTCGAATTCACGGCAGGATGGCGGTTCAAATAGACAGTTGTAATTACCAAAGTTGTAATGTGATAAGAAGCATCGAAAAAATAAACCATCTCATTCTGAATCATACTTTCAATTCAAATTTTACCGGGCCTCAATCGGTAATGATGGGCGAAACAGGTACACTCATTCTGTGGTTTTTCCCAATCGGCTCGATACATTATGAAATAAATCTAAACGCAAGCCAGGACAATTGAATTTTTCCGCATTCCTGAATTTCAAGTGAAATTTCTGAACTTAACCGGCTACGCCAGGGCTTTTTCCTGCAAGAGTATAGGTTTCAGGTTTCAGGTGTTAAAGACAATGCTAAAATTTCATAATAAAAATTGACCATTTCAAGGACAATGGAGGAGAATAACTCTGGAATCAACATAAAGTGATTCTCATTTAATTTTAACCCGCCACGGTGTTGTCAATACTGAAACTTCAAAACTGTTACCATTTAGCAACTTAGAATACAAATTCCTATACTATTAAACTATGAAGAAAAAAAAGATTAGAACCATTGTTGACGAATCGGTATCAAATGAAATGTTTGCCAGATTTCAAGGATATATGGCAAATAAAGGGTATAAAAATCTTGATTCGTTATTTATTGCAAAAGAGCATCGAGGAATGCCAGATAGTCAAATCTTGCATCATCTACTTAACAATGAAACTATCTTTCTTACTACAGACAGACCATTTCATAATACAGTAATATCACAGGGTTTAAGATCATATTACATTAATAAGAATTCTTTGACCAGTCAAAGGCTGAAAGGAATAAAAAACAAAGAAATTATTCTTCATAAAAATGATTTAAATCTGAAAGAAAATTATCTTCCTCGTAAAACAGATATTAGACCGTTATTACTTCCATCTTCTGAGAAAGTTCTTAAAAAGCTTTGCACAAAAAGAAGAAGAATACGCAATCATTTTGATGGTTTGGAACATTTAGAACAAGTCGCGATAACCGTTTCGTGGCAATCCAGTAAATCTCTTACATTATTTGGCATTAAAATCAGAATATCATCAAATGTTGGAATAAAAGCACTCGATGCAAGCGAAAGCTATATTCATGATAAAATACCTAGTGAGGATCGAACTATTGGTGCACTCAATTACGCATTAATACTCTCAATCCAATTAATGTTAAATTCTGTCAAAACACAGGTATATTACGACTATCCCAAAATCGATGATCCTTTATTATATTTGCAGGATGGACATAAAACTCCGTACTCAATGCTTTTTAAGGAGTTAAAAAATAGTTTCACCAACTTAGAATTTATACCTTCAACTAAAGGTCTGTTTATTGAACGATTACGTACAAAGCTTGATAATTTATATAAAGGCAATTCAAATGAGATTGTTGCAGGAAATATCGCAGATATTCTGGTTAAGTTTGGGAACATAAATTCAGTAAATAGTGATTAAATTACAACTTTTAGAGTTGAGTCATAACTCATAACCAAGTTTAACCGTAGAAAATTATACGAGTCAAGAATTGTAACTGTTAAAATATTAATACTTTATGACGCTCGACTTTGTGCGTCTTTGGAGTGCTCAGACCTGACTGAGATTTGGAAATTAGCAGAGCGAACGGGCAATTTGGGTTTAACATGCAATTAACATTACCGCTGTTTATTGACCAATGATTGCAAATTAACGCATCCGGAACTCCGCGACAATGAAAACCTGCTATCAAGATGGTAGAATCTGAACAAGTACTGACATTCGGTGCGCATGTTAGAAAAACTAAAAAGGGCTATGTCAAAGGAGAGGATATCTATACCGCTTATGGCAAAACCTTGGACGGACGCTACATAATAGTGCTATTTATTTATCTTCAACCGACCTAACAGTCCGCGATGATTTCGGCACGCGATATGACATTGTCAGAGAGACGTTAAAATGAATGGTAAAATAGAATCGACCCTATTTCTGAACAATTATGGACTCTATGAAGCAGTTGCAGAGTTTTGGGACATCCACGTTACCACAAACCATCCAAATGCCTTCAGTGGTTGACATTGAATTTGATATCAAGGGGCGGCGATTTGAAATAGATGTTGATGAGGATGTGATCCTAATTCTAAAGAAAGAATCCCGTAAAAAAAGATCTATGTCGGACGTTTGGTCAGCAGGATGCTGAGAAGAGATTTAACTGGTGTTTTTGGGTAATGAAGCAGAATATACCTAGAATTGATCACACTCTTTTGAGATCAAATCATTGTGCTGGATGCCTTGCAGACAATCCAGCTTAGCACGTTAATCTACAATTGAGTTATTGTATTCAATCAGCCTCATTTCTTAATACAGCTAACGGCGGCTGTTTATAGGTGGAAATGCTGCTCATCAACCCGATTATCATTGTACTCCCAACGACGACCACATTCGCGATCATAACACTCTGAATATTCACAGAAAAGTTGGTTTCAAAAACAAACTTTGCTAATAAAAAGCTACCAATTAGTGATAAGATAATACCGGCGTTTGCGGCCAATGCACCAAGGAGAAAATATTCTATCGACATGATCCCGATGATTTGCCGTTTTGAGGCTCCCAATATTTTTAATAATACACATTCCCGAATACGCTGATAGCGACTCAAGTTAATTGAACTAATCAAAACAATAAAGCCAATAATTATGCTGAATACTGCCATAAACTCAACCGCATAAGCAACCTTATCCATTATACTGGCAATTGAATTGACAACTAGTGCCATATCGATAACAGATAAATTCGCAAATCGTTTTACTGTCTCCCGCTGTAACTGCGCAGAAAGTGCTGCAGATGTTACACGAGTCACGACTACAATCATTTGAGGCGCATCTTCTAATATTCCCTCCGGAAAGACAACAAAAAAGTTGGGTTGAATCTTGTACCAATCAATCTTGCGGATACCACTTATATTAGTTTTGATTGGAATGCCCTGAACATCAAACACCAATTCATCACCAATCGTAACGTCCAGATCTTCTGCGATATCCTTTTCAATGGTTATCGGGATAGTCCCGTCATCGGAGGATACCGCTTTTATCAATTTACCATCCAGCAAAGTTTCAGAATTGATTAAATGATCCCGATAGGTTGATCGGTACTCGCGATTTAATACCCAATCAGGAACTGTATTATCGTCATTTTTAGACCTGTTTTCCAGTCGTATATCCTCTACAGGTTTACCCTTAACAGAACCTAATCTCATCGTTACCATGGGTACGACCTGAAGAATGGGAAGATTCATAGTTTCTAACATTGATTTTACTGAATCCAATTGATCTATCTGGATATCAAACAAAACGATATTCGGATTATTACCCTCATCTGATCGCTTAACCTGATTTAATATTTGTATCTGAGACAAATACAAAGTCATAATCATAAACGTGCCGATTCCAAGAGAAAGAATTAAGGTTAATGTTTGATTGTGAGGTCGATATAAGTTCTTTAATCCCTGTTGAAAAATATATGGAATCGATTTTGGAAATACTATCCTTATCACAATCATGAGCAAATTTGCAAGAGCAATAAGCATCAAAAAAGCAATAATAAGTGCGGCGCCAATACTAAGGCCATATTGCCATTTGTGAGCTGTCAATAGTGAAAATAATACAACGCTAAAAGCGATGATGAAATAGACAGCAAATCGGAGGGGATCACGTTTTATATCTGGTTCCAATTCTGCGCGCAATGTGAAAAGGGGGGATACTAACCTTACATACAATAGTGGAATTAGAGAAAAAATAAGTGTGATAAACACTCCCAATATCACTCCATTTAGAATGGCGACCCCTGAAATAGTGACCTCGATATCAATCGGTAGTAAATCTCTGAAAACATAGGGTAAAAATTGTTGTATAAAAATGCCCAGGAATGAGCCAACAATTCCGCCAGTAAGTCCCAGCACCAATGCCTGTAGCAGAAACATGGTGTATGTTTCACTTAATGTTGCACCGATACATCTAAGAATGGCTAACGTTGGTATTTTTCGTTTTATATAGACATGCATCGCACTGCCAATCCCTATACCACCGAGCAATAGTGCGGTTAAAACAACAATATTTAGAAAATGGAATAGATTTTCTAACCGTTTTCCAAGTGATTTTTTACGGGTTTCAATCGTATCAAAGCGAATGCCGGATTGATCACTTATTGCTTCAAGTTCATTTACAAGTTTTGTGTCTTCAAATTCATGTTGATACCTGAAACTTCGTCGATAAAATACCCGGCTGCCAATTTTGATTAAATTGGTTTTTGCTACAAATTCCATTGGAATCAGTACACGAGGAGCTAACTCAGAAATCATCAACGTCTCTCCCGGAATTTTTTGTAATCGACCAGATATTCTAAAATTAACATCTCCAAGTCGTATAATATCCCCAACCCTCGCGTCAAATTGCAGAAGCAATGCTTCTTCAACGATTGCATTAGGCAATCCGTTATGGAACGAGGTTACCGCGGTGCCCGGAATCGTTTCGATCTTTCCATAATAAGGAAACGCCCCCTCTTGAGCTCGAATTTGAACAAGTCGTGTTTCGTTCTGATTCGAAAAATAGGCCATCGTCGAGAAGCGCAACTCTCTTGACGAATCACCGGGGATGTGATCTAACCGATCATTGAGATCCTGCGAAAACGGGCTGCGTGAACGCACTACGAGATCAGCGCCTAATAATTTTTTTGCCTGATTATTGATCGCACTTGTCACATTCTTGCTGAATGACTGAAGTGAGACAAGAGCAGCCACTCCCAAAATGTTTGATGACAAAAACAGCACTAGCTTTTTACGTTGTGATCGTGAGTCCCGCCACGCCATTTTCCAGGTCCATGAATTAAATAAGTTTTTAATAACGTTTAGAAATGTATGGAGGGATTTTGTCATTGTTGGTTTTCAATTGTTGAATATTGAATATGGGGAAAAATTTAAGATATGCGTTGCAGGATTCAGGGTAAATCTGATTCGATTATCTCACCACCTTTTAGTTTAATAATACGATCTGTCCTGGCCGCAAGTTCATGATTATGCGTGACCAAAACCAGTGTTGTTTCATAAGTTCGGTTAAGTTCAAACAATAAATCCTCTATCTGAACGCCTGTTTCGTTATCCAGATTGCCAGTTGGTTCATCGGCAAATAAGATTTTTGGTTTATTAATGAATGCCCGAGCCAATCCCACACGCTGCTGTTCTCCGCCGGATAATTGTAGAGGATAATGATGGAGGCGCTCTTTTAATCCAACGTCATTAAGTAATTGTTCTGCATCAACTTCGACCGACCGATTATCATTTAATAATTCGGCTGGAACCATAACATTTTCGATAGCTGTCAACGTCGGAATGAGTTGAAATGTCTGAAAAACGAAACCAACATTTTTGTTCCTGAATTTGGCCAATTCATCTTCAGAAAACTGGCTAAGATTATTTCCGATCAATTCAACATCCCCACATGTGGGTTGATCTAGACCGGCGCATAATCCCAGCAATGTGGATTTACCGCTGCCAGAAGGACCAATGATAGCACAAGTGGTACCAGATTGAATTTGGAAATCGGCATTTTTAAGAACGGTCAAAACCCGATCTCCAATGATGTATTCTTTTGTTAGATTATTAACTTTGATATCCATTTTTTTTCATTATTATCTTGATTTACTTTTGTTTTGGTTTTATTTCCATATCACTCGGTAAACAATTTTTCATATCCATGCACTTGACGGTCAATGTAAAAAAAACAACTATGACAACAATTGGAGCACGATCGGAATTATACGGTCTTACATTCTACCTTCTCTTTACATGCACGTGTTTTTGCGAACAAAAAAGTACTACCATTCTTTTTTTGGGTGATAGTTTAACCGCAGGATACGGAATTGAAAAGGAACAGGCCTACCCTGCCCTGATAAAAAAGAAAATAAACGAATTCGGTCGGACAGCAAAAATCATTAATGCTGGAATTAGCGGCAATACAACCGCTGGCGGATTGCGTCGAATTAAATGGTATTTTCGCGAACACATTGACATTTTACTAATTGCACTCGGTGGCAACGATGGTTTAAGGGGATTAAATCCTATAGAAAGCAAGAATAACATACAGAAAATAATCGTTACGGCAAAAGAAACCTTTCCTAATATTAAAATAATTATTGCAGGTATGCAGATGCCACCGAATATGGGAAAGGATTATACAGTGTTATTTCAAAATATTTTTACACAGATCGCTGCGGAAAACAATTTAGACCTTGTTCCGTTTCTGCTTGAAGGTGTGGGGGGTATTCAAGCCATGAATTTGGCCGATGGCATTCATCCCAATCAAAATGGCCACAGACTTCTCTGCGACAATGTCTGGAAGATACTAAAACCTCTAATCATTTCAAGCCATATTCAAAATCAAGATTATAAGAGAAAGGAATGACGGATAATACCAGCAATAATATTCCAAAAAATCACCGTCATAATTCCCGTTTTTACCGTAATAAGGCAATGAATAGAGCCATCCAATATATGTAGCTAGTGCTATGGCGATAATAAACCGTTGGTGTAGATCTTGCTGTTAGACCGATTTAGAATACTTTTCATTCGCAACCTTTCCAAATGACCACTTCGAAATATTCCTTCAAAGAGTCTTGTTCGTACACCGGGAAGCTTATGCTTTA
>JAJFLO010000178.1 GCA_021772675.1 Verrucomicrobiota bacterium
GCTTGTTCGACATTCGATATTCAGCAATATTCTGGGAAAAAGCGTAAACTAACCACTTTTTTACGCCTGATGTGAAGCATACATTTATTTCAATGTTTGTTAAATCATTCCTGTTTGGTTGTGGCTTGTCCACGTTAGGAAATAATAAAAATTCGCAATATGTCGCCACTTCGCGGAGGCTTCCTTTAAATGCATTTGCTTCGTTAGTAATCAGTTACAGTAGTCACTATAGCTAAAGACTTACTGCCTCGAAACTACATTCAAAGAAAACCTTCACGGATTCAGGTTGAAGTCATGATTTCCGGAAAGACATACTCAATGATTGTTCAAAAACCTATAAACCCATTTTTCCCATTTACAATATTTCTTAGTTAAATAACAATTGCCTAACGTCGTTATCTCTTGGGTCTCGAGTTTATTGGAAAATTCAAATTCTGTCGTTAACTGTGCGAGTCCCAGCAATGTTAGTTCTTTATCTTTAATTTTATAAATAGAGTGTCGTAAACATGCGGCAATACCTCTGCAAACAAATGTGTCTTCTGCCAATCCACCAGCAATGTAAATGTCAGACAATTGCCACGAGTCACATATATTAAAAATGATGTGACACACACGAAAAATTAACCCTTCTTTTATAATCATCATCCTGTCATTTGGACTGATTAAATCTGGTTCAACTGAGAAAGTACATGGAATATCAGCTCGCCAAAAGGGCGCTCCTATTCCGGTTGTATCAGGCAGGCAATAACGGTTCGGACATGGATCTCTGTCATCAAGTGCTGGCAATTTCCCGGCATCGGAACAACAATGATTACCAATGCCATTAATGGTTCCTTCAAATGCATATGAATATCTATTTTTTTGATCTTTGCCAATTACACTGGTTAGATAGCCCGGTTTAGACTGATATTCACCGCTATAAGGAAAAACAATAAACCCTCCCGTTCCCAGATTAATAAGTATTTTGTCCCGCTTTTCATGATCAAAGGCGAATGTTGATGCGGCCTGGTCCGCAATTAATGCAGTGATCCTTCCGCCAATTGTTAACGGTATATTTTGTCCATATGAATTCGTGATTTCCGGTAAAATAGCAGAAGGCACATTCATTAATTTTCTTAATTTCCCTGACCACATTCCTGTCTTGATATTTACCAGAAGAGTACGTGCGGCCATTGAAATATCTGTTACATGAAATTCCCCATTAGTCCATTTCCAGATAAGAAAGGTTTCAAGTGTACCAAAAAGCAATTCACCTGCAGCGGCCCTCCGGGCCAGCTGTTTATCTGTGGCGAAGAGATACGCGAGTTTGGGCCCGGCGTAGTGAGGAGATAAAAATAAACCCGTGCTTACATCAAGATTATTAAATTGATCCTTATGAGTCATACACCATGAGTTAGCTCGCCTATCCTGCCATGAAATAAGAGGTGTTACGGCATTGCCGCTTTTCTTCTCCCAGAACAAGAAGGAGCTTCGTTGAGTAGCCAACCCGATCCTGACATCGGGTACACATGGATGGATTGTTTCTTCAAGAAGACCTGTTGCAGCATCAAGATAGGCGATCGGATCACTCTCGGCAAACAATCCGTCACGGTGTACGTTCGGCGCATCGATTGTACGTATGCGATCAATGTATCCATCGGGTGTGATGATCGCTGACTTTATCCGGGTTGTGCCAAAATCAATGACACTGTGAAACGCTAATTGAGGTTCCATGATTTACAAAAAATATTAAATTTTTCAGTTAATACCGCTGCAGACCATTTCAGTTCTTTTGCCGCTAAAGATACAGATTCCTGCAAATCTTGTTTGTTGATCTTTACCAGGATTATCAACGGGATTCTTCTGCGAAATATATCGTCCAATTCCATTGCCATTTCATTGCCGATACTATGAATGATTTCGGCCTTGCAGAAGGGAACGTCGGGATGGATTTTTTCACGGTAACCCGGCGTTTTATTTATAATATCGACAATCAGATTTATCTTTGTCCCATATCGACGGACACATTGTAACGCAACATCGTGATCCATTCCGGCCATAATACATATATCAACTGTTTTTTTATACCAGTCACAATAAGTATCATATGCCGGTGCCCAGGGGAATTGCCGTTGATGCGTAATCGATTTTTTTTCCCTTCTCAGGACATTAAACACCTGATCAACAATTTCAACTGCATCAATTCGTGCCGAGGTGAGTTTACCTCCCACCGACACAAAATAATTATCAAAGGGGTTTAGAATTTGCCATTCCCGTGAAATAGCAGAGGGTGTGGCTCCTGTAGTGCTTTGGAGAGTTCGCAATCCGGAAAATGAACCGAGTATGGTCGATGTATCCCAAGGTGCACCGCTCAAGACGTCATTTCCTTCATCAAGCAGATAGTGAACATCTCTTTCATCAATGTCTATGTCGTCAGGCGATTTGTCATAAAATGTATCGGTGGTTCCTAATAATGTTTTACCGTACCAGGGAATTAAAAAAATAATTCGTTTTTCCCTTTTTGTCAGTTTTAAGATAGCATGCTCAGTTGGCAATGCAGGCAAGACCAAATGAATCCCTTTTGTCGTGCAATATGATTTTGTGATAGAATCATCGCCGGAAAATGAACCGATCCACGGCCCCGCAAGGTTCACCGTTACGTTCGCTTTTATTTCATATTCAATACCGGTTAAACAGTCAATTAGATTTGCGCCCGTCACCGATTTCTTTTCAATGATAAGATTCTTTGCTTCCAGGTGATTAAGGCAAGTCGCCCCGGCCTCAATCGCGCCATCGATGATTTCAAGAGTATAACGAAAGTCATCAGTTTGTGCGTCACTATACGAATACCCGCACTTCAGGTTTTCGTATTTCAGAAACGAGAATTCCCGGGCTGAAGCATATCGGGAATAGTAGTCGTGTTTATAGTTACTATGGTTGACCCCGGCGATTAAATCATAAAGTAATAGACCTGTTTTCAATTGAAAGTTACTGACCCGGCAATTATTGAAAATAGGAATAAAAAAGCGTAAATGGTTAATGCGATGCGGGCCGAGTTGGCATAGCAACTCCCGTTCTATCAGACTCTTTCTAACCAGATTAAATCGAAACTGCTCAAGATAACGAAGACCGCCATGAATTAGCTTTGATGAGGCTGATGATGTGCCGGATGCCCAATCATTCTTATCGATCAATAACACATTTAACCCGCGCAAGGTGGCATCGTAGGCAGTCCATGCACCATAAATACCACCACCAATTATCATCAGGTCAAATGTTGCGTCGTTTAGTTGATTAATGTCCCGCTTCATTAATTAAATAGTATAGGTAGTGTATTCTAAATTGTTGCAATTTTGTTGTTAATAACTTTCCAAGATATCTTGAATAAGGAGCATGTCCCGTTTGTAGTCCCGTCTTCAGGCGGAAGTCTCCGATGAGCTTTAGCGAGTCGCTAGGTGCCATACACTCGCTGAAGCGTCGTTAAAACTTCCGCCTGAAGACGGGACTACGAACCTTACCCGTCCGAGTTTTGCGTTGATTTGATTATATAAGCACTTGTATTCTAAGTCGTTACTATTTGCAAACAAAAACCTCGGCGAAGCCGGTTAATTTAAGGAAGCCCGGCAGAGCCGGATAAGTTTATAATTGATAAGGACTGCGAATGGAAACAGATACGGAAATTATCGGGGTAAGAATACCTATTGGAGATGGTGCGGGGATGTCGTTTCAGGCGATCGCGGAAGGTTGTTTTCGGATGGGATCGCGGGGAAAACGATCGGAAGAAGAACCGATTCACACGGTTAACATCCGGCGGCAGGATGTGGAATGTGCAGAACCTTCAGATACTGAATCTTTGCCTGCATTTTATCTAGGTACCTTTCCAGTAACACAGCATGAATTTTCACTATGGACGCGATCAACAGCCTACACGGTCTGGTGTGAGAAGCGGGGGCAGAGTGATCACCATGAGAATTATTATAAAGGGCATCCTTCGCGTCCGGCAGAATGTGTGACATGGTATGAAGCGACGGGCTATTGCGATTGGTTGACTACGGAGAAGGGCGACGGATTGCCAGCAGGCTACGTTGCTGCTCTGCCGAGTGAGGCACAGTGGGAGTACGCGTGTCGCGGCGGTACGGATACGGAGTATTACACTGGGGATGGCGCCGGGGCATTGGCGATGGCGGGTTGGTATGCGGCGAATTCAGGAGAATGCACGCATCCGGTTGGGCAAAAACATGCCAATTCTCAGGGGTTGTTTGATATGCACGGTAACGTTTGGGAATGGTGTGAGGATGTTTATGATGCGCATGCCTATCGCAAGCGGCGGGACGACATTATCAATCCCCGGGTTCCTGAAGGTGCCTCTATAGGGGAGGACGACGATGTGAAGATCTACCGGGATTGGGTAGAGGCATTGAAACAAATTCAAGATACTAAGGAAGATGGAAAGAAGCAGCGACCGGTTATCAAAAAGATTTTAGTTTTTTTTGAGGGACAGTCGGACACTGTGCGTGCAAGGTGGGAAACGATGACAATACCTCTGGAAGATTGGCTGACATTTGGCCGGTTGAATTCTGAAAACTGGCAAATGGTCAAAAAACTCCAGCAAGAGATTGAAGGTTGGATACCCGGAGATGATGTTCATAATCGGCAGCGCGTGGGTCGCGGTGGAGCGTGGTGTTCTTCGGCGGGCCTCTGCCGGTCCGCGTTCCGCGACTGGAGGCTGCCCGGACTTCGCATCTGGGATCTGGGCTTTCGTGTCTGTCTGGTTCCCGGTCCGCTTTAATCTATCAGCCAGCCAGAGGAAGCGGAGGTGGCGCCATCACTCGGAGACCGGGCACCCGGCTTTTTGGGGTGCCAAGTCGGAGAGGGCGGGAGCCGCCGGCGCGATGGGTGATCGAAAGTTGAAAACTTTGTTCGGATTGGAATCAGATGAAAAAATAACATGTTCTTTATGTTTTAGAGTGTTTCGTAAGCACAATCTGATTATATTATCGTTGATAGTGTGCGTGGGGCTCTGATTATTAGCAGGGTCTGAATTAGCGGGGATTTACGGAGTGTGTATTAAAAATGTGAGTGGCAAATAGTAAATCGTTCGCCGCGGTGAATGAATCATATGTGCGCAGCCAGGAATGACCGCGTTACTCTGCGCCAACCCCAAGAATTCCCGGATCCACTCATATTTTAAATACACTCTCGATTTACCGGTAAGAGCGTGTAAAAAAAACAGAATGTTGAAGGATGGTCGTATGGAAAACTCTTTAGTTGAAGGTAAAAATGGTGGTGTACTCTTTTCGGAAAACGGTAGCGAATGGCGACTGTTTGATGGCACCGCTCAAGAGATTGGCTCTGAAGCCGTGATGAACTGGTCGGAGGTCCGCGCTGCTATTGTTTCTGAGGGGCTGAGAGTGGGCAAAATTGTAGTGGGCGTACCGCAGAAATCGGACAATCACGGGAGCAGTGTCGCCATCGATGAATCGTTTTGGCAGAGTTTGTCCGGTCTTGGGCCGTATCTGACCCATCTTCATCTCTGGCAGGTAACGGGGCAAACGTTGCCGCCGGATTTGCCTGATAGTCTTGAAGTGCTGGATCTTCGCGGCTGTAAGGATCTGCAAAAAATCAGCCGGCTGCCCGAGTCATTGCGAACCCTGGATCTTGGGGATTGCCCGGTCGTTGAGAAATTGCCGGATACGGTTCCAGCCGGGCTTGAACGATTCTATTTCAACGGCTGTGAAAGGCTGGAAGTCGATTTCTTTCTGGGGACCCTGCATCGGAGCGGAGGAGCTCTGGTTGAGGTTGATGGATCCGGCTCGCCGAAGGTCCGATCTCTGAGCAATTTTCCCCGATCTTTGGAAACACTGGTTCTGGCCGGGTGCAGGCGACTGGATGATATTGAGACGCTTGGAGAATTCAGGAATCTCAAACATCTGAATTTTTCCGAATGCACGGCGATCAAGACGCTGCCGGATCTGCCTGAAGAACTGGAGTATCTGGTCTTATTTGGCGCCAGTGCTCTGCATTCGTTTCTCAATCAAAATATTGGTCCCTATGAACGGGGCAGGGCAGGGGAGAATGTACTGGACCGCTTATTGGTGCGTAAAAAATATGGGACGCGGCTGTCGATCATGGCCCATGCGAAGATCCTATTTCTGGGCAACGGGCGGGCCGGAAAAACAACATTGAGCAAGCGAATGGTGTGGGAGCAGCTTGATGAGGCACAACGTCGATCGGGTGAAAATCACAGATACAAACCGACGGTCAAAGAAGATCCCACGCATGGCATTCGATTTTCCACCGTGGATATCGGGTTGGTTCTTCCCGAAGAAGCAGAAAAAGATCTGGTGGCGTGTGGCGCACAGTCCCGACTGACAACGGAATCGGTGTTAGGGGTGAACAAAACGGAGGATGGTCGTCTCCGGGGCACGGTGCGAATCTGGGACTTCGGCGGTCAGGAATTGTATCATCGGACCCACCGAATCTTCGCCTCCGAGGGATCGATTTTTTTGTTGCTCTGGCGACGCGATGAGCCGTCATTGGTGGATGATAAGCCGGAACATGTGAACGAGTTAGAATGGAAGGCCTTTAACGAGCAGCGCTCTCTGGACTATTGGCTGGAGTATGTCGAGTCGATACGGCCACAATCGAAGGTGGCGATCATTTGTTCGCATTGCCCGGATCCGGATAAAATGTCTGATATTCCTAATTGGGTTAAGAAGGCACCGCGGCACGCAGACAGAGCAGGGAAAATATCGACGTTTTTTGTGGACAGTCTGGCAGATGAATGCGGAACGCATATGACCTATCAGCAGTTGATGGATTGGATTTGCAAAATGTGCGGTCAGGTGGCGACAGATATTGGCCTGGTGGTACCGGAATTCTATCAGCAGATCAGTGAAATGGTCCGCACCCTGCTCAGCGAAAATGAGCAGCAGAAAAACAACAACCGGGCTCCCTGTAATCTTATCTTTTCATGGGAAGATTGGGCTCAACGAGTACGGGAGTTGTGGATGCCCGCGAATGGTGCGAATAACGAAACGAATGACAGCGGAACTGCAATTAATGACCACGATATTGAAATCATAACCACCTATTTCCATGAGGCGGGGCATCTGTTCTTTATCCGGGGGGATGGCCAGCGGGCTGTTCTGATTGATCAGGTATGGGCGACGTCAATCATTTACAAGATGCTTAAACCGGGCAGCCCTTTATACCGGACGATTAAAAAGAATGGCGGTTGGTTTCTGGGAGGGGATCTGGAGGCTCAGGAGGAATGGCGCGGGTTGAAGGAAAATCTTCAGGGAAAGCAACTCTGGATTTTTATGCAAAACTGCCAGTTGATTGGCCGTTTGACGCGGTCTGTGAGTAAGAGTGTGACAGAATCATTATTCTTGATATCTGAAAAATGGTTACTGCCGACTTTGCCGGAAATTAAGGATAGGCTGGATGAACGCATTCAACTGTATAAGGATAATCGAGAGAACATATGCCAGGAAAACTTCGATTTTGAATCCATCATCATGAATGAATTCGAATTTCGCGGACTGCAGCTCTTTTTAGGCACGCATTGGGGGAAGAACGGGATTTATTATCAGGACGGGTTACTGGCAGAAGAAAATGATCAGGCTCCTCAATGGCTGTTTCGGCTCACCTGGAATGCGGATGAGGCCGATGGATTCTCCGGGAAATTAACGGCGTTTTTGTGGGTTCAGAAGAGCAGGCAGGCTGAAGTCACCGACATGATTTACGGGATATTGTTGAGCTCGGGAAGTCCACTTGAAAATCACCGGGATCGCATACACCATCGGGAGAGGAGTCCAGAGATTCACTTTCCGTCAGAAAATCTGGTGTCTGCCAACCCGGGAGCGTTTGACGTGGCCATTTCCAGCAGTGGTGTCGATACAGTGGAGGCGGAAGCCATGAAAACGGCGTTGACCGAGGCCGGTTATCGAGTAAATTGGTACAAAATTGCTGCGTGTCGTCTGGACGATAGAATCGGAGTTGAAAACTTCATGGAGACGTTAAATCATCCACCCTGTATCATCCTTCTGCTGTCGGATCGTTACTTGAATATTGAGGATCCGGGGGGAAGCTGGTACTGCGGGTATGAACTGGCGGACGCATTGCTTCGTTTGGGGCGGGGTGATCGGAGCGTCAATCAAACGCTGGCGGTATATAAAACGCTACCTAAATCAGATCGGTTTAATCCCCATGCGTTGAGAAGCGCCAATCTCGATAGCAAAATTGCGTCTTTACTGGAGACAAGGGCCACTTATTTCAGTGAAAAATACGCTAAGATTGGCAGTCGCGAAAAACGGCAGTTTCAACATTATAACGATCTCAACTTAAAATTTGCATATGCACTTGAAAGTGACGGGCGTACAAAATTTGTCAATTCGAGATCGGATCGCGGCAGTTATGTGGAGGTTCCCGGAGATTTGTCAGCTCCCGATGCCTGGCTGCCATTGATCGAGGCGGTTCGAAACGCCATCCGCAAATGATTAATGCAAAAGGTAAAGCTTTGTCAGACAGCAATTATGGGTGAATGAATTATTTTGGAGGGTCACTGTCCTCAGTGACCGAGCATACGCAAAGCAAACGGTCACTGAGGACA
>JAJFLO010000179.1 GCA_021772675.1 Verrucomicrobiota bacterium
TGCCCGCTTTGCGCTGCTTAACGAGTTTTCAATGCCCCTTAGTGATGCGATTTCGCGCAACCGTCCCTCTGGGAGCAACTATACCGGAAAATTGCCTCGCTGCTTGATTCGAAAATTTCGACTTTTGTCGGTGGCATCAACGTTGGAAATAAATGTACCTGACGCAGACTTTAGCTGCAACACCAATACCCAGCAATAAATTGGTGGGCCATAATCATTATACCCTTATGGGGTTCAATGTTAAACAATAAAGTTTCTATTCAAATTGGAATTCAATTTGATTTTGAGGTGTTCCGAAATGTTGACCAGTCTGACGGGGCATGATGGCTGTTATACAAAACATCCTTCTCAGGTCCAAGAATGACAATGGTAGGGGTACCTTTTACCTCATATTTTATGGTAATGGAAAGGTCACGATCACGAATTTGGGGATAAGGGAGTTTTAATTTTTTTGCTTTTTTTCTAACTTCAGCATCATCGACATCATCATCTGTTCCCGAAATAATACCAAAAAACTGCAGTGAATCGATATTCTCCTGCGATGCTTTAACTAACGACGGCGCCTCCCTGATACATACGGCACACCAGGTTTGCCAGAAAACCAGCACAATGTTTTTTTTGCTTTCAAGAATTTCATCCAGATTGTGGGGTTTTCCATCCATATCCCTGACACTGAAGAATGGAGATGGCAATAACTTCCCGTCATCTGCAAATGACGGCAGGATAAAGAAAGTTATCAGAAATAATGACGTAAGAATTGGTAGTTTCATCATGTTTTATATACTATTTGTTCCACCGATCAATAATCACCGACTAGAATACCGCCTATTTTTTAAATACCCAATAACCCCGGCCTAGTTTAAAGTGTGCTGCAACAACAAATTTATTGCCGTCCCATTCCCAAATGGGTTCAAGAAACGAATCAACCGGCAAAATAGCAGTAAAATTTATTATCGCGTTATTATCAAATGACGGTGCTGTTACCGGCCCGATAAGGTTCCAGCCAGTGTGAAGTTCAGCCTCAGAGATTTGAACTGTCAATGATTCTGAACCATTAACCGCAATACCGTTCATGTCTGTATCTGTCATACTGTATAACCAATATCCATTTTTGGGCGATAGATTAACTGATTGATTATACTGATTATTCATAAACCGCCATAACTTTCCCACCTGGAATGCGTTAAACAATGAGTCTGCCTTATCATCAGGAAACAGAGGAACGCTGATCAAATTCCATCCTTTGTGCAGCCTCAGCATATAAGGATTTGCTACAGCAAGAGACCAGGTAGAGGCAATACTGGAAATCCAGTCTCCTGCAGTTTGCCGGCTGGAACTGAGTTCGATATGAAAAAACTGACCTGAAGTGGTCGTTGCCGCATCGTTACACACGTTATTTGACGCAACATTATTAAACAGGCGTCCTTGAATATTGTCAGCGCCGTCAAGGTTACAGCCGGGTGAATCACCTGGAATCGTCACCGTCCAACCCTGATTATTTGTCTGTAATTGAGTCCGAAGCATTATCAATTTATCAGAATTATCAGCCGGGCTACTTGAACCGTTGGTTAAAAATACGTCGGTGTCACTGCATTCCGATAAATCTTTCTGGTTAAACTGAATTGCCGCAAAATTGCTGTTGGCTTGAAAATGAGGCTTGGCAACCTCAATGGTCTGATGAAACATGGTATTGTTATTATGGACAACGTCCGAACTTGGAAGGGAAGATTGGCAGCTATTCGCTGAATTATCGTTGGCCTCGGGATGAGTGCCAGCCAGTAAAAAGTAACGGCCTCTTACCTGCTTAAATACCTGGACGCCAAATTGTTCTATTCCGGTTGCGGCAAGCGGCTCTGTAATATGAATACCCAATTCTCGCTCCGGATTTGGATTGATAATAAAGGTACCCCACCCTTTGTCAACACGACCATCGCTGTTACTGTCCAAAACTTCTACCAGAGCACAGTAATTTATTTCGGCGTCGCGATCCATAAAGGTCTTGATTAAATAATTACCTGCTAATGAAGATGGCAGCGAAATTGATTCACAATTTCCAGCTAACATGCCTGAAATGACATCCTTCCACTCAGATATTTCAGTTGTGTTCGGTGGAATGAATCCATTGCTACTCTCTTCCGGCATGCCGGTAAAAAAGTTGTCATCAATTCTTCTAAGGTTCCATTTTGAATGATAATTGTGGTGGTTGCAAGCGGGCTGGCATCCAATCCGTCATTCACGGTAAATGAAACGGTGCGGTTGGTTAAAGACGACCCGAAATTCAAATTTTGATACTGAGCGGTTTCTAAAATCATCTCATAATGATCGCGGGAAGCAGTCCCGCTCAGGGTCAAACTTTGGCTATTCGAACTGACTGCTACAGCAATCCCCAGACTGTTGGCCAGTGCTGTGTTTATATTTATAAATTCCAACCCACTATCAAGTGCGTTGGTTAACGTTATTGCAGCTGATGTTATTAAATTTGACGAATCCACATCTGTAATTCCGATTCCATCAGCTAAATCGACCGGATTACCTCCTAAGGAAAATATTGTCTGGAAATTGCTGCCGCTGCTGCCGCTACTGTCATCTGCATCCAAATCAATCGCTGGAGGTGAATTAGTACAGTCGGCCCGAGATGTAAACGATGTGGTGTTTGAACAACTTTGATCGGCGGTGAAGAATGCAGTCACATTAACTGTCTGCCCATTGGCGGTAAGATTCGTCAATGTGTGAGTCGTCGTTATTGATGATGAACTTCGATCGATATCGAACAACTGACCATTTATATCCAGCATACCTGTCGCAGGAGGGTCTTTATAGGTGATCTTTATATCTTGGGTATAGGTATTTGTGGCAGGATTGCACAAACTCTGAGTTCCAGATGTTAATGCTGTTATAGAACATGCGGGTATTTGAGTGATTGCAGTAATATTATCAAGCCCGATGATCCCGGATATACTGTCGCCACAAACACTGGGATTTGCATTGGACGTTTGAGACAATATTCGCAGTTCCCTGACACTGCTCATCGTATCGGTATAGCTACTGTTTCCAGAGATCCGTGTTAAATCTTTTTCAGCTAAACTAAATGTGACTTCCAGCCAGTCGCCTGATGCTGACAAATCGAGACTATTCGATGATATGAACCAACTGCCCCCTGAGGTGCCACATCCCGGGGAAGTAGATGAATCACCTAAAGCGACTCTTACCTTCAATGGAGTTGAACCGTGGAGGTTTTTGATATTGGCACGGATAGCATTAATTCCAGCTGCAACATAATTCCCCTGCCACTGATCCTGGTTAAAAAAAACCATTCTACTACCACGTCCTCCTCCCCCGGAAGAGGTGTACTGCAGGAAGTTATCATTGGTGCCGTCTGGTCCGCCTGTCGTGATATTCCTAATTGCTAAACTTGACAAGCCAATCCGCCATCCGGCGGTTTGCAGCGAAGTGTCTTCAAAATCATCAATTTGATTCAGTGTTACAGCCCGAATTTCATTCTGCGTCGAATATATAAAAATTAATACGGCAATGGATATAATTTTTTTCGTCATATTGCAAGATCATAATTGGCTTTATACCGGGTCTCCTGCGATAAAAGCAGTTTATCCCTGTTAGAAACATTTATTCACGCCCACTTCTGAAGTATGTCATAACAACCTAAAATTTATAAGTTAAACCCATTCCCGAAATTGTCTGGTCTATATTGTCGCTTCTTAAAATGTAATCAGTAAAGATATCAAATAACAAAGCCTGGGTTATATACCAGTTAAATTGCAGGCCAAACGTATGGGAGTTCAGATCTGCAAGATCAGAGTCCTGGGTAGCATACCCCTTATTTTTATTGGCTTTGAAATTGATAAAATCGGAGGTTGTAAAATCATGCAGATAGAAATGGTCATCATAAAACTCAGACGCTGTCTGAGCATAAAATCGGTATTTTAGCCTGGCAGAAAGCGTATCCTTTCTAATCCAATGAAGAAGACTGGGCTCAGTCGTGATACTGGTGATTTCCCATGAATCAGTATAGAGCCGTCCAAAAAATTCGATAGAGCTCTTTGGTTTTATAAATCGTCGTATGCGGCCGAATAATGCTCCTCTCACCCTTGAATCAGGTAGCGCCTCCGGTATTTCCAAGCCTCTGGCCAGATTGTCCAATGCGGGATTTGGTCCAAGCAGTGCAGGGGCTTCGATCACAACGGCATTATATGCGGTTTCCAAAAATCCTTTTTGAAATGTAAGAGTGAGTCCTAATTCACTATGTGTTTTAGGATTGATAATTTGATACCAGTTAATGGTTGATGAGATCGTGACGCGATCATCTTTGCCTTCGGTTTCAGCGCCATTAAATCGTATAATTTTAATTTGATCCAAGTATGAATTAAAACTAAATTTTACAGTTTTGTTTTTATCTTCAGAATCCGTTGATATATCACCGCCAAATCCGAATGAATCATAGTCAAATTCTTTACTGCCACTTAAAAAACCACCAATCCTTAAACGATCGTTAAGATCATACTTGAATCCAGCATCCATTCCATAATAGTAATCACCTGACGCACCGGTCTGTTGAGTACCGCGAAGGTTGTTTAGCCTTTCGATTGATGCACTGGAAACATCATCGTAAGATACTATTCCCCAGGTACTGAGGTTGTCTGTAACGTTATAATCATAAATGATGACGGGTTCGATGACACGCAGTTGTTCATCCAAAAACGGATTACCATCATTACTGTCATCGTTGTAATAGTAGCCGGTTTGAAAGCCGATAAATCCGTGTCCTGCCTCTCCCGATTTAACCGTTTTGGAAGCGTCTTCAGAGGACGATTCATTCGAGCCTGAGGCAACAATGAACAATAAAGGCATCAAAAATAATGCAGTAAAAAAGCTAATGACCGTTGAATGTTTCAGTAACATCCGCAGCCTCCGCCAGCACCTGAACCGATACCACCGACGCTGCCTTCGCGAGCATAGTAGGATTTTTGGATTAAATGTGTATGAGCTGGATTGGGATCAAATGTCATTATCGGATCTACAAGATGCCGTTTTTGATAAAACGCAACAGATTGGCACCCCTGAAATAGTGATGAGGCAAAACACAAACAGAATAATACTATGATTTTTAACCCGGGGCGATTTCTGTATCCCGAGATAAAACGCTGTGAAGGATAACAAATAACTGTTCTCATTATATGACTGTTTCTTATAGATCGTATTCGGTTAAGAGAAAATTCGATGCTTAAATCACATTCTTCTAAACAGGTTAATACTATATATTCACTGAAATCCCGTTAACAAGGCAGGCGGTCAATTTTTTTAATCATCTGCGATTTCACCAAATGGGCATTGCATTAATTTTCTCATTCATCCAAAAACCGGATGAGCTGGAGCAGAGGACATGCAAGGCGCGTGACCTCAGCGCTTTAGGTTATAAGAAACGAATTTCAAGAAGGACATGAACTTAACCGGCTTCGCCGGGGTTTTTGTTTGCAAATAGTAACGACTTAGAATACAAGTGCTTATATATAAGCAAATTAACGCAAAACACAGACGGGGTTAGGCTATGGCGATAATAAACGGTTGGTGTAGATCTTGCTGTTAGACCGATTTAGAATACTTTTCATTCGCAACCTTTCCAAATGACCACTTCGAAATATTCCTTCAAAGAGTCTTGTTCGTACACCGGGAAGCTTATGCTTTAA
>JAJFLO010000180.1 GCA_021772675.1 Verrucomicrobiota bacterium
ATGAAGTTTGTCACACTCTACGAAAACATTTGCCGTGAACTTCAGCGATCCTATCCCATTAATGAATCGTTGGCAAAAATATTAGTGATGATTTCTCCACAAACTGGCAAAAGTGTAAAACGAGAATTTGAAGCGTCCCAAAATTTCTTTACTATTTGTTGTCCCAACGTGAATAACAGGTTTTGGAGAAGAATGGTATAGTGAGGGAGGAGGCTGATTTTCAAAATTTTCGTCTATGACTTCTGCAAAACTACGACACTTGCTAGCTTCGTGAGATTGGTCGAGCAGATCCAATATCTCTGCCTTCCTCCAATAAAGTAACGGGTTTGATTTATCATGTTCAAGCGCCCAATTAATCCATTTTAAAACTAGATCAGGATAAATGATACCAACAGTTTTTAATAATGATTCAAGGGCATTCTCAATATTCATAAGTTCTTCAATAATCGTGTTTCGAACGAGTGCATCAATACCGGAGCGATCTTCACATTGAATCAATATTTCAATCAAATTTAGTCTTACCTCATGGTTAGTGGGGTCAGAATCTAATTGTTTATTCAGCATAACTGCAGTTTTCCTTAGGAGTTCCTTCATAAGTCTTTGCCTAATTTCCGTTTCATTTTATTTATCTCATACTTTTGAATTAATTGAGAAGCCATATCAAAAATTGATGAAAATACGCCCCATCCAAATGCAAAAATTAAAATCATGGCACATAGAATAGAAAAACTTGTCATTGTTTCGTTAAATGAAAATAGTATTGTTAACCCATACCAAGCCAAACTCCAAAACAAAAAGAAGAATGTAAGCCGATAACCTCTTTTTAATTTTAAAAAAGGCTTGAACCATTTTGATATTTTTAATGACAAATCCCCTGATTGACGCCGCAAATCAATTATTGTCATCCATTCATATATTATAATTAGTGGATAAAAGAATATTCCCCAAAACACAAATGTCATAACGCCAATCGGTATTAGGTATTGAATAACCGGAACCAAAATTAACAATCTCCATTTAACCCGCCAACCCCATTCAATAGACCCGACAATTTTTAATACAATATAATCATATGGAAAATAGAGTAACTTAAATAAAATGTCTTGTCCCCGAATGGATCGAAGAACATTTTTCCGTGTTTCTTTGACTGTTGGGTCAATATGTAAAGCTCTTCGAAAATAAGTTTCCGCCTCTTGCGGATCATTAAGATCATCAAGATGAACCAAGCCTACATGATTCAAAACAGATGTATTTTCAGGATCAAGACTCAGTGCATTTTTTAACTTATGCAATTTCTCCTTGGCCGGAAACTTATCATAATCATACCGTTGCTCATCAATCAATATTTCTAAGCTTAAAAAATCAGAGTTATTGGGATCTAGCCTAATAGCTTCTGTTATATACTCTTTTGCTATTTCATATTCATTTCTTATATAACATATCTCAGACATCAATCCACGATATGACCCATTGTTTGGTTTTATTCGAATAGCATCAATTAGATATTTTTTTGCTTGTTTATATTGCTTCTTTTCTATTAGAGCAAAAGACATTAAATATAACGCATAATCACTTTCAGGGTTCAATCTAAGGGACTCCTTCAAGTGCTTAATCGATTGTTCGATATCATCTAAGTACAGATGAGCGCATCCCATAGCTTCGTGAATTTCACTTCGTTCAGGCTCAATTTGGAGTAACATTGATCCAACTTCAATAGCACGTCTCCACTGTTCCGAATCGATAAGTCTGTGAAACAATATTTCCTGATTCATAATATTATTATTTGAGTTCATATCTTATTAATATTCTGATGGAAACACCTATCCTGATTAATTCATCCGCTGGATGAAATTGATTTCCAGCCGAATTTTTGCCAACAACATTTTTAAAATATCAGACATCCGGCAGTTATTATAGATGTAGGACATGCTTTTTTCCAAAATTAGCCAAATTTTGGCACAGTTCCCCAACCCCCATTATGGCGCAACGGCCGGGGCAGCCCAGTTAGTTATTAGGTAACACAAACCGACGAAGCCATAGCAGCAGCACGACGGAACAGATTTGCTACCGGACAAGGTAAGGGGCCGGTTAAAAGAAATTTCAAATAAGCTTAATGAAGCAATTGCATTAAAAGATAAATGCCTACTGATCAAAAAGGAAGCAGAAGACAACAGGTCAAAAATTCGTGGTCAAGCTGATGCAGCAGATGCAGAATCACAACGCCAAGAAGCCTTGGCCACCATGGCCAATCATACTCAGAGATATATAAAGATTTTTATAGCCGAGCAACTTTTGAAATGGGCAATAAATCGCTTCAGAGAAGAAAAACAAGGCCCGTTATTACAAAGAGCCAGTGAAATATTTTCAATGCTTACAATTAGCCCGCATTTCTCACAATCATGCGACGAATAGTAACAATCTTCAGCTCGATAACGATTTGCAAATGTCCTCAAAAGACCACAGTAGGTATTCCTGCGGATTTGTAAGTTGTTATAAAACTGTATCTTGACACTCTTCATTCACATTCTTGTGAGAAAGGCGGGTTAGGTCATTAAAAAAACTTACAGTTGATAGTGAAAATGATGATTTGCAATTGATGGGACGCAGGCCGAATGGGCAGTATGTTGATTTTGAAGGGTTGAGCGAAGGTACTGGTGATCAACTTTATCTTGCTTTACGACTTGCAGCAGTTGAACTGCAACTGCAGAACATGCAAGCATTACCCTTTATTGCGGATGATCTCTTTATAAATTATGACGATAAGAGATCCGCTGCCGGTTTCCATGCCCTTGCTGAGTTAGCGACAAAGGCACAAGTGATATTCTTTACTCATCACGATCATTTAATTGAAGTAGCTCGTAACGCTGTTGGACCAAAATTAAATATCGTACAGCTTTAGTATTGAAATTGCCTATCTCAGGTTCATGGCCTGATTTAATATAAACAGAAAATAGTTTAAACATATAATGCTATTAGGCAAAGGGATCTGTTGCATGCCGCCGATTGTCAAAATTTCAAATTTGACTTTTAAAGGGTACCAAAGTTGATTCATGATTTTTTACCGAGAACGATGATATATCCACCAGTCTTTGGTGCACCTTCAAAGAAGATTCGGTTTTCTTTTTTTAACCGCTGAATCTGATTTTGGGAAACGAGTCGGTTAATAATAGCTGCGTCAATAAATTTTATAATTACTTGGACTTGTCTTTTTGTTGATTTTTGGAGAGTTTTTCTAGTTGTTTGATAGTCTCTGCCGCGCCCTCATCCTCCAGTACCGCCCGGCGGTGTTCGGTTAATTTTTCGTATTCGCTGACCGCCTTTGTGTCAGCATCCTTTTTACCGATGCCTCCTGCGTGGGTAAGGACTTCCCGTTCATTGAAGCGAAGGAATTCATCAAGCTTTTGTCGCCAATCTTTGAGGAAAACCTGTTTGCGTCGTTTTGCCTGATCTTCGGCGAAGTCGAGCCACATTACTACGATTCGGTTCAGATCATCGATTTCCGTTTCACTGAGGTAATTCTTTGCCACTGCTACATCCTGTTTTCGGACGATCTCTCCTTTCCAGACCATCAGCCCCATGTTCGGGAGTGAGGAATCTGCACGACTGGCAATCAATTCGGCAGCAGTTTGACCGGT
The DNA here is from genome assembly GCA_021772675.1 of Verrucomicrobiota bacterium. Lineage (GTDB taxonomy): Bacteria > Verrucomicrobiota > Lentisphaeria > JABSQK01 > JAJFLO01 > JAJFLO01. The sequence continues at coordinate 3,636 of JAJFLO010000180.1, forward strand.
TGCCGCGAAATGAAGTTTGTTTTGAATGATGCGGAAAAATTGAATGGTTTCCGATTTTTTTAGTTCATAATCTGTCGCGAGGGTGAAGAGCTCCTTAACACGCAGATACATTCGCCGCTCACTAGCCCGAATATCGCGAATGCGGGCTAGCATCTCGCCGAAATAGTCAGGTACAGATGTGCTGCCGGGAATGGGCGGGTTCTTTAACCGCTCATCGTCCATGGTGAAACCCTTGACGAGGTATTCCTGAAGGCGAGTATTTGCCCATCGGCGGAATTGCGTACCGCGAGGAGATTTGACACGAAAACCGACGGCCAGAATTGCCTCCAGATTATAATATTGAACATTGTAGATTTTGCTGTCGCTGGCAGTTGTCCGGAAATTCCGGACAACTGAATTCGGGTTCAACTCATCCTCATCAAACAGATTTTTCAGGTGTTCGCTGATTGTTTTCTTAGAGCGGCTAAATAACTCTGCCATCAGCGCCTGCGAAAGCCAGATTGTCTCGTTCTCAAAACGACATTCCACGCGAGACTGTCCGTCCTCCGTGGTATAAAGAATGAATTCGCCGGTTGGTTGTAAAAATGTATCCTGATTTTTCTTTAATTCGTCACTCATAATTCATTCTTTATAATTTGGTTCATGCGACTGAGCAAAATATATGTTTGGGTATTAATTTTACAACGGGTTTGAGTGATTTCGGGCAACGTGTTAGAAAAAACATCAGCGTGTCCGAGTTCTTGAGCTAACCTCTTTAGCCCTGATTAATCCATGCGAATTTGTTGCGAGAGTGCTTCGCTTGTTCCAGATCAACGATTTATGAAGGTTGATGCCACCGACAAAAGTCGAAATTTTCGAATCAAGCAGCGAGGCAATTTTCCGGTATAGTTGCTCCCAGAGGGACGGTTGCGCGAAATCGCATCACTAAGGGGCATTGAAAACTCGTTAAGCAGCGCAAAGCGGGCA
>JAJFLO010000019.1 GCA_021772675.1 Verrucomicrobiota bacterium
CCTGAATCCGTGAAGGTTTTCTTTGAATGTAGTTGAGAGGCAGTAAGTATTTAGCTGTAGTGACTACTGCAACTGCTTACTAACGAAGCAAATGCATTTAAAGAAAGCCTCCGCGAAGTGGCGACATATTGCTAATTTGTAAAATACCTAATAGTTATTTCGTCTTGAACCTACCGTCACGGATTCAGGTCAAATTCAATTTGTTGTATATCAAACTGTTTGCAGATAAATTGAAGAAACTCTTGTTCATCTGTATTTAATTCCCCGTCGATCATTGAAACTTCAATGATGTTTGCCAGCAAAGATTGTTTTTACACTGAGTTTAGTAATGAGTCCAGTTCAGTAATCAATTCTGAGGTTCCTTTTTTCTGCCAGTAGTTTAATTTGTCCTCAATAATTGTTTGATCCCCAATAATTAAATGAAGATTCCTTAATTCATCTTTGGCTGCATCGTTATCAATGTAAACCATTGCATGAAGTGCTGCGCTAAATCCTATCATAGGGGTTAGTTTATAGTTACCTCATTGTGATCAGATATGCTGATTTCTGAGAATTCTCAAGTTTGTCCGGGTTTTCGATATGGTCTCCCACTTGTCTATGAATTAGACCGACTTTCGCATTTTTTAAGCCGATTTTGCCTTTTGGGGCCATCTGAAAGCTGTAAGTAGTTGGTATGCAACAACCATAATTCTGGAATCGATTTGTAGAGACTATAATCTATCTTATTTTTGTTGAATTTTAAAAATTCGTGATTTATTGTAATTTTTAGTTATTATTGATTAAGCTTTAGCGATTATTTTCATTTTTATACAGAATTTCAAATTTAAACATAACATCCTACTTTGAAATGAAAAAATTGACGACTTTGTAGTGACCCGAAATTTTGACCGTTTATTTACAACAACTTATGGCTTAAAATGCGAAAGTCGGGCTAGTGTCTGTCCCGAAAGTCCATAAATGATCGAAATGGATGCAAAGCCAGGTAACATAAACGTCCACGTTTGTGCTCAGCATCACATTGCGCAGACCTGGAGGTCTATGTTACTTTGGACTTTCGGGACAGACACTACCTACAGAATAATTTTATAGACGTCTTTACCGAATAGTTACTAGTTTAGGAGCAAACTATGAGGAGTTGACTATATACTGAACGGTCACGGCAGTTTAAGCGTGCGCCGCGCTTTCTTCAGCTGTTTTCAGACATTCTCCATCCGATACCGAATAAGGGCTAATGTCGCCTATAAAATGTCATTAAACCTGCTTATCAATCAAACCGAAAGTTTTGGTGTAATGAGCCACTTGCTAAAGTCTATTTGTACCGCATTGCGAACGCATGATCGACAGATTTATCAAATAAGCAGTTACGTTCATACCTAAAGGTCTGGACTAACTTCTTATTTGATAAAGGTGTCAATAGTACGATTTTAAAATAGACCATTCCGAAATTTGGCTTGATTTTTGATGATTGTATCATAAATTATCAAGAATGAAATATAAAAAAGAATAACAACGGATAAACTCGCCAAGCTGGTTCGACACTTTTCAGTCGTCGTGGTTTCCGGTGCCAGACAAGTTGGAAAGAGTACACTTCTGAAACACCAATTTCAGAGTTGAGATATAGTTGTCTTCGATCCAGTGATTGGTGTGGGAAATGCCCGGTCGGATTCGGAGATCTTTCTTAAGAATCATCCCGCTCCACTGATACTCGATGAAATACAATATTGCCCGGAGATAGTTCCCTGCATCAAGCGAATTGTAGATGGAAATAAGCAGCCCGGTATGTACATCCTCATCGGTTCGCAGCAATAAAATCAATTCATGAGTCCCTTGCAGGCCGCGCGGTTTTTCTTGACCTGGAAGGCTTTTCTCTTTCCGAGATTTTGGAATCTGACTCTGGTTCATCATGGTTGGAACGATACCTGGATGCACCCTTTGAGTTTGTCCAAAATAAACACACGAGACTGGCATTGAACAGAACACCCTATGAGCTTCTGTGGCGTGGCTGGCTGCCCGAAATGGATACACTGCCGGAAGACCTTGGAGAAGACTTCTTTTCTGCTTATCTTCGAACCTATGTGGAAAGAGATGTCCGATTAATGCTTGAGGCCGATGATTGGCAGCAGTTTGGCAGATTCGTGCAACTGGTGGCAGTCCTCAGTGCTCAGGAAATAAACTTCAGCCAATTGGGGAGGGAAGTTGGAATTACCCCGCAGACCGGCAAACGATGGCTGGGGGTTCTGAAAGCAACCTTTCAGTGGTTTGAGGTACCGGCATATCATGGCAATACAATAAAGAAGATTTCATCCAAACTCAAGGGGTATTTTGCTGATACCGGACTTGCCTGTCATCTGAATAGAATTTCATCTCCTAAAGCTCTTGGAGGGCACCCAATGACCGGATCATCGTTTGAAACTGCTATTGCTTCAGAAATACGAAAACTAATGTCGCCGCTTTCACGAAAAGCAGTAGTCTATCATTGGAGGGTTCACAGTGGTGGCGCGGTTGATTTTCTTCTTGAAAGAGATGGAATTCTCTACCCACTGGAAGTGAAGTTGACAAGTAGACCTACACGAAAAGACACGAAAGGTTTTAAGGCACTGCGTGAACACTATCCTCAACAGACGATTGCTCCCGGTCCGATCATCTCTCCAACCGAGAAATTTGAGCAACTGACAGAGCAAGACTACGTTGTCCCATGGGACATGATCTGAGGCGATTTCAGTACAAATTGTAGACATCAATAACCCCACTCAAAGGTCTGAGGAAAAATCATCCGTGATTAAATTGTCAAACTCATAGTCGATAATACATATAAATAGTACCCGAAATCATTTCGTTTGCTAGCAGTCTGTTGGACTTAGGAAATCGTTTCGATAGAATCGTCACATTGAGATCGTTACTGTCCAAAGTTAAGGAGAATATTGTACCCCGTCGGATTAACGAGAATTCGGCTCCAAGTGCGGCAAGTTCTATATGCGATTTATACAGATGCCGCTGGAGTATTCAAGTTTATTTAGGCAGATTAAACAAGTTCTTTAACTATGTGATTTTCTGGGTCATAGTAAAAACGCAATACAATGGCATATTTGGACTGCCTTGCTAACGTATATTTTACTTCCCTTTCTAACCTGCATAATTCTTGTCATGAGATTCATTAGATTACTTCAAATTAATGAGTTCTGAACTTTACCCACGTGCAGGAATAGTGAACTATTTCAAATCCGGATAACTCTATAAGTCATTGAAATTATGTGACATATTAACTCGTAGTAGAAAATTATGAATAAAGTACTCATCATTACAAACGGAGATTCAGCAGCTGCAATATTACAAAAGGTCTATAGCGATTGCGCCGTCTTGCCTTGGCGCGATGTATTGCATGAGGGACCTGTACCGTTCACCGAGGATTTGTCAAGTTTATCACTGCTTCGCGCGGAATATCTTTCAAACGAATATTCCCTTGACTTAAATCAAACAATTGGTGATTTCAAAGAAAGAGATGAGATACTTCAGAGATATAAAAAAATTGATCGAATTGTTCTTTGGTTTGAACATGATTTATACGACCAATTGCAACTGATCCAAATTCTGGATTATTTTGCTACGGTTCCACTATGTGGAACACTGGTTCATTTGGTCCAGGCTGATGATTTCCTTGGTGAACAAACGATTGAAACAATCCGCCAGTTTATAAAACTGGAGAAAGCGGCGACGGCAGATCAGCTGAGTTTAGCACAAAAATCCTGGTCAGCATTTCGTGAATCTGGACCGGAAACTTGGGCTAAACTACTTAGAATTGATACGACTGCATTACCTTTTCTAAAAGCAGCCGTTCAAAGGATGCTTGAAGAACTTCCATCGTGTTCTACGGGAATTTCTCGTACACAGTCTCAAATTCTTGACTTAGTCAGCCGTGGCATTTCAGATGTGAAGATTCTATTCGCACAATCGCAGATGCTGGAGGAAGCTGCTTTTATGGGGGATTGGAGTTTTTTCAATCAAGTGTCAAGGCTGATAAAGTCTTCAATACCCCTTATTAATGTCCTTAATAGGGCAGGGCGAATAAAAGAGCAGTCTAATGTGAACCCTTTATCCCTTCTTGAAAGTGAATTTGAGTTGACAAAATTCGGACAGGCGGTATTGTCGGGTGCCGTAGATAATGCCTCGAAAAATAATGTCGATTATTGGTGGGGTGGTACACGTATTCACAGAGGCAACCTCTGGAGGTGGAATTCCAGCACGATGCAAGTAATAAATTCTTAATTTTATTTTCCAAACTATATTCAATTGCAGGGAAAGAATGATGCCCAATGGGTTACGACGGATACTTGGCACCTTTATCGAGTAATAAGTCAATTACTCCCACTTGAAGTGGGAGGTTGTAGTTCAACCGCTGGAAGCGGTTATGTTACTTTTTTACCTGTTAAACAGGTTGAGCTGATCCAGCCGTCTATCCGCTGATTCTTGATCTTGAATATATCGACGAATTATATCCTCATCGACGCCGATTGTTGATACAAAATAGCCCCGTGACCAAAATTTATAGCCAACGAAATTCTTTTGTTTGTTAGCAATATTTTGAGCAATCCATATCGAACTTTTTCCTTTCAGAAAACCGATCACACTTGATACAGAATGTTTCGGAGGTATTGAAATCATCATAGGAACATGATCTAAAAGTAAATGGCCGTCTTCGATTATACATTCTTTTTGGCGAGAAAGCCGGTGAAACACATCTCCCAAATCTTGACGAATCAATCCCAATATAGATTTCTTGCGGTACTTCGGCGTAAACACTACATGATATTTACAATCCCACGTGCTATGGTTTAAGTGGTTATTGTTTGACATACTCTACCCTTTCCTGAATAGTGCTTCGAGCGGCACAACTCAAGTTGGGATATCTTTAGAGTATGTCAAACTTTATTACTCCTCCGCTTGAAGCGGAGGCTTAGCATTTGGGATAGTTAGTACAGACCTCAAGGTATGCACATAACTGCTTACTCGGCAAATCTGGGGGTTATGCGTTCGTAATGCGGTTCAAATAGACTTTTGTAAGTGGCTCATAAAGCTATTTATACTTGCAGTAATCAGGTTTTAGACAGCTTTTTGTAAAATTGCCTGTTGGAATAATAAACCAATATTGAGAAAATGGCTATATGCGGTATAGATTCTAAGAAAAATTTGTAAGACCCAAATGACAAAATCTAAAATTATTGGAAGTGCACCTGTCCTGTTGGTGCATGATGTTGTCTTGTCGGCGAATTACTACCGAGATTGTGTTGGTTTCATCTACGAACGATTTTGGGGTGAACCGGCTGGATTTTGTATCCTATGGAGGGATCATTTCCATATTATGCTTAGCAGTGTAGAGGATACAAAACATATAGTTCCTCATTATAAAGTTGTTGACAAGATGTGCAACATCTATTTTTGGGTGAATGATGTTGAAGCGTTATATCATGAATTAGTACAACGAGGTGCTACCATTGATTACGAATTGTGTGATCAACCGTACGGTTGTAGGGAATTCGGCATTCAAGACTTGGACGGTTATGATATTGCGTTTGGGCAGGATATGGAAGATAGGCCGGGTTGACAATATTTCGCGATGGAAAATATATTATGTTTCAATAAATCAATTTGACAAATTAATTTATTGCTTCAACTTTGGGTTAATTAGACGATTTCATTTTGAGGAACTAATTAGCAACACATAGTCGACACCTTTGTCAAGTAACAAGATAGTCTATTACTTGGGATCTAAGCGTAACTGCTTTCTTGATAAGCCTGTCAAACATGTGTTTGCAATGCAGTCCAAATAGACTTTTGCAAGTATCTCATTTTTTACTTAAAAATCATAGCGCACTGTTTTAGATGAAGAAGATTAAACAATACACATCTTTTAAATTATTCTCATTAGCATTATCCTTGGTGTTCATTTTTGCATTTGGATTTCATGGTTTGCATTATATAGATGATGATCAGGAGCATCATTGTGAACACTGTGAATCGATCGTTGAAATCGCGTCTTTAAGCTCTTTTTGTTCTGGTCCGTGCGAACAGCCCGATCACCATCACCATGATCGTTCAGCAGGAGATCACGCCGATGACTGTCAAATTTGTCTTGGAGCAGGGAATGTTTACTATAAAACGACAAGTCTAATTTGGCTATCGGCTGCCGAAAGACAACCCACTCTTTTAACCTCCCAAAGATACGATTCGTCGCTATTTCCTTCCTCAGTTTCACCCCGGGGGCCTCCCAAAAATAACTCCTCAATCATTTAGTCAAATCAATACAATAAGATCAACGGCATTTCACGATGCTGTTTTCACCACTCGGACGTTGGGCTTGATATTACGTACACGCCTATCCGCGCCTGTGACGCATACAACCATGTGATGTAACAGCAATAAGTTCTCATAAATCATTCTGACATTTATGAGGGCGCCAGTTGTGCCGACGCCAACAATGGAATCTCTATTGGACTTGTTTTGACCCTTCAATGAACCAAACATCTACTCAAACCCATTTGCGTAATTTTCGAATTACGGCAATGCGGCATTTTATTAATTAATCACCATAAGGAAAATATGATGACCCCCAAAACTAATTTATGTATAATATTCGCAATGCTAATATTCCTAACCCAATCACTTTCAGGAGCCGATTTGTCCGAAAGCACAGATGTACTACATGAAGAAATTCGACTCCTTAAAAAATTAGTAACGGAGATGAAGGCTGAGTTTAATCAGACAAATGCATCTTTTAGAAAAGAAATTGAAATAATCAGGGATAGTCACAAAAATCTCATCACAGACCTAAACAATAAAATTTCGAAATTGGAACAGACTGGGATAGAGAGGAATGTCGAAAGTGATTCACCCAGGCAACTGCTATCGAATCGGAAAGTTTATGACAATAGTTTCAATCCTTCGATCGGCGTCATTCTGAATGGTAGATTTTCAGACTTTTCTCAGAAAAACGCTGATTTTGGTGGTTTCGGTGTTGGCGAAGAAGGGGAACGCGGGTCTGAAAGTCTCGCTGTCGATGAGTCCGAATTAAATTTTTCTGCTAATGTTGACGATAAATTCTATGGAAGCATTACCGCTGCCATTGTTCGAGAAGACGGTTCCGATATAGTCGAGCTAGAGGAAGCTTATATTCAAACTCTCTCTGAATTTGGATTGCCAACCGGGCTGTCATTGAAAGCCGGGCGAGCATTGTGGACACTTGGATATTTGAACGAACATCACGCACACGCTGATGATTTCGCTGATCGTCCACTGGTTTACCGAGCTTTTCTTAACAATTCATTTAATGACGATGGTGTTGAAGCGTCGTATGTCCTGCCAACCGCGGTTTATTCAGAAATTGGTGCGGGAATGTTTAAGGGCGATGACTTTCCAGGTGGAAATTCAACGGGTTCATCACCACAAAGCTATTCCACATTCGTTCGTGTCGGGGGTGATATTGGCGATAATCAATCCTGGCGAGTCGGTGGCTATTTTCTCGGAACAAAAGTTGGAGAACGTTTTAGTAATGAAGAGATGGTATCATTTGTTGGCGACAGTGATTTATTGGCTGCAGATATTCGTTATACCTGGGCTCCTACCGGTAACGCCCGGGAACAGGAATTAACCATTCAAGGTGAATTTTTTCAACGTGACGAAGACGGTACTTACGAAGATCGGGACCTACCTTCGGCGATTACATCATTTGATGATGACACTGAAGGGTGGTATATCCAGAGTGTGTATAAATTTCATCCGCGTTGGCGTATTGGTGTCCGCTATAGTGAACTCAATTCCGCAGAAACACCAGTCGGTCTCGTCGGTAGTTCCTTAGACGCTCGTGGACATAATCCGGAAAGCTATTCGATAATGGCGGATTGGACAAACAGTGAGTTTAGTCGCCTGCGCTTACAGTATAATCATGAGGAACTCGCAAACGGTCGTGAAGATGATCAGCTGATTGTTCAATATATCATCAGCCTGGGCGCTCATGCCGCCCATAAATATTAATTATCATCCAGAGGTAATTTTAAATGCGCATTAATATATTTCTCATTGTTATCATCGCAATATCTATTATGCCTGGGTATTCCAAGGCAGCAGTTCAGATATTTGCGTGTGAGCCGGAATGGGCATCGCTATCTCATGAAATTGGTGGAGACAAAGTGGCTGTATTTTCAGCCACTTCTTCTCGCCAGGACCCTCATTACATTCGTGCAAAGCCAAGTCTTATTGCACGAATGAGGAAAAGTGATCTTGTCATAGGATCCGGTGCTAGTTTGGAAATTGGGTGGTTACCAATTCTATTGCGAAAAGCGGGTAATTCCAGAATTCAACCCGGGGAACTGGGTTACCTCATGGCTGCTGATGTTGTCGATACACTGGACAAGCCAATGACTCTGGATCGGAGCCAGGGAGATGTTCATCCTGAGGGGAATCCACATATTCACCTGAATCCTTATAATATCACCCTAGTGGCAAAGGCAGTTACAGATAGGCTTGTGCAGTTGGATCAAAAGAACATCGACCACTACCGACGCAGGCAGGCAATATTTTTGAAAAAATGGATTGAAGCAATCAAACGATGGGAGTTGGAGCTTGGGCTATTTAAAGATTTGCCAGTCGTTGTTCATCATACTTCATTTGCGTATTTAGAAAACTGGCTTGGTTTGCGTCGAATCGCAACACTGGAACCTAAACCCGGAATTCCCCCAACGACTGGACATTTACGGTCGTTACTCACTGCCATAAGAAAAAAACAGCCTCAATTAATCCTGCGTACGCCTTATGATTCGGCAAAAGCTAGCACGTGGTTGTCTGGAAAAAGTTCACTACGTGCCGTCAAGCTGCCTTACACGGTCGGCGGCGATGAAAAATCTGATAATCTCTTCAGCTTATTCGATCAGACTCTTCTTTTGCTAAAGGGAGCGCTTCATGATAAATAGCGAATTATTGGAAATCATTGGACCGGCTTTTGTCGCGGGGTTCCTAATCGCACTAACCCATGCACCTCTCGGTTTGGAAGTATTTAAGCGTGGGATTATTTTCATGGATCTTGCCATCGCTCAGTTTGCGGGACTTGGGCTGTTAACAGCGAATTTGGTATGGGAAGAGCCGGCATGGTGGATGAAACAACTGACTGCATTAGGATTAGCCTTACTTGCTGCATCTTGTTTTCGTTTGATAGAACGTCATTTCCCACATGAACAAGAGGCAATTATCGGCAGTAGTTTTGTTCTTGCCAGTTCACTGGCAATTCTAATTTTGGCAGACCAGCCACATGGCGGTGAAGAGATTCAGCATTTACTTTCAGGGCAAATTCTATTCGTCAGTTGGCGAGATGTTCTGTTCCATGCGCCGATTTACATTGGTATTCTAATCTTCTGGATAGGATGTCCGGAAAGAAGTCAGTCAACAACTTTGTTCTTTATTCTTTTCGCCGTGGCTGTTACATCATCGGTACAGTTGGTTGGTGTTTATGTTGTTTTTGCAAGTCTGATCTTACCCTCATTGGCTGCTGTCGGTTCCAAAAGAAAGCTAGTCGTTGCGTGGAGTTGCGGAATAATGTCTGTGGTAACAGGTATCACGATCTCCGCCTTTATTGACGCTCCGGCCGGTCCAGTCATCGTTCTTATGTTCACAATAGTAGCTATATTAATTAGAATACTTAATTCAAAGGTGAAATATTTGCTTCAGAAATTGCAATATAGAACGTCTACTTGATGTTTATTTTTCATATATTTTGGAGTATAAAAAAAATCTATTTAGGTCTTGAAATTCAGAATTTCATTAAAATTATAAATCTGTTCCTTTTCATTTCTAATTGCACACAAGGGGCGTAATCTTCGTTCAGTAATAAACTGTCTATATTTATAAATATCGTGGGATTAAATGAAATTAAGAATTTCAGGTGCAAGGTTGAGAATGTTTAGCATCCGGTAGAGATGAATTCTGGAAAAACCAAGCTGTTCTGCAGTCTGTGTTTTTGTCATATGAGGATTGTGCCTTACGACTTCAGCGTACACTTTTGCTTCATCGACTATATTGGGCTTAGTACGTAGATGTTGGATTTTCCTATCTGCACGGATCCAATCTCTTAATTGGTCGTTTCGAGATGATTCGATTTCCATTCAGACTGGAAGGTTTCGCATCAAAAATGATGGTTTGGAACTTGCCTTCAAGCTGGATAAAATAAACCAATTTTATGTGGAAAACAGCGGTTTAGAGTCGTAAGTTGTTGGTAATAAGACGCGCAAGTTGTTGCGCTTGGGGAGCCAAACTCTTGGTATCGCATAACATATTTACTTTAAGCTGGTTATGTAATATTCGGATTCTGCCAGTTTGAACGGTTGCGCACTATCTAATGTTCGTTTGAGAAGCATCTTGCCAGTTTCTTGAGTTTCAAAAAGTAGCTTATCTGGCCATCTGTTCAATGAATCTTCGACTCAATTCACGTTTCAAATTTGGCACGAAGTCCGGGTGCCGTTACTTATTAGCAACATTTTTTCTGTTCCTGAATCGGTGGGCATGGAACTGAACCGTAAGAACAAAAAACACAACAATCGTCATCTTTAGGTTTAAGGACCTCGTCGCAGTTACCACATTTATAAAAGAATTGACACGCATCTGACGGCATTGTTTCTTCTTTTTCGTATCCACATTCGGGACAGGTGATTATCGATTCTAAAGTGATGTTTTCAGCCATGCTATTCACCTATTGGTTGTACATTCTCCGATTTTGCCACAAAGGATAATACTTTGTATCCAGCACCTTCAACGGCCTTTCTTAGGCTCGCGTTATCGACCTTGTGGGGATCGACGGTAACCGCTGCTTTTTTCTCTTCATACTTCACCACGGCATTTACCACTCCATCAACTCTTTGGAGCTCCGATTGAATGTGTGCGACACATGCCTCACAAGTCATACGTGCGCCTGGCATGGCGTATTTCCCGGTTCTGGGCTTGCCCAGAAGTAAAATAAATAATGTTCGCCGTTACCGGACGGAAGGACAACGTCAATAAGGCAAGGGCACGTTCCAGTAATGGGCGGTCTGAAGGAAGCATGAGACAGAAGCCGTGTACGTAGCGAA
>JAJFLO010000181.1 GCA_021772675.1 Verrucomicrobiota bacterium
AACCCAAAGGGCGGGCATTTCTTGCAGAATTTCATTTGCGTGGAAGACGACGATCCTCGGATCGACTTACTTCCATGCAAACGAAACTCTATCAAGAACTGCTCCGTGCACACCCGAAGGACTTACGCCGAGCTTATCTAGTCAATCTAAACAAACATGACGGTGAATTGCCCGATGGCATCACTGAAGCCTTTATTGAGTGGGTTAAAAGTGAAACCTAAAGTTTCTGGATCTAACAAATGGAGCAGCAAGACATCATCATCTATAAAACCCCCGATGGTAAAACTTCGGTGGCCTTGTATGCGCAGGATGGAGAAGTTTGGCTAAACCAGAAACAGTTATCGGAACTTTTTATCACCTCCAAGTCCACCATTAGTGAACACATTTCTAACATACTGAATGAAAAGGAAATAGATAAAAATGCAGTTGTTCGGAATTTCCGAACAACTGCGATGGATGGTAAAAATTATAATGTATTGCATTATGCCTTACCGATGATATTGGCCATTGGTTTTCGAGTGCATGGTGTTCGTGGCACACAATTTCGGCAATGGGCAAACCGGTATCTGCACGAATATATGATCAAAGGTTTTGTTATGGATGACGACCGGCTTAAGAATCCGGATGGCCGTCCCGACTATTTTGATGAAATGCTGGCGCGTATTCGTGATATTCGCGCATCAGAAAAACGCTTTTATCAGAAAGTACGCGACCTTTTCGCCCTGAGCAGTGATTACGATGGAAGCGATAAATCCACTCAGATGTTTTTTGCCGAGGTGCAAAATAAACTGCTATTTGCCGTTACCGAGCAAACTGCTACTGAGATCATCAACCAGCGTGCAGATTCAGGCAAAGACAATATGGGGTTGACAAATTGGAAAGGAATCATTGTACGTAAACAGGATATTTATATTGCAAAAAATTATCTGACTGCGGATGAAATCGACACCTTAAATCGGCTGGTGGTTGTATTTTTGGAAACCGCTGAATTACGCGCAAAAAAACGTATTGACACCACCATGGACTTCTGGCGAGAAAATGCTGACCAGGTTATTCAATCTAATGACTTTACACTGCTACAGAACAAAGGGACGGTCAGTAAAGAGCGGATGCAACAGTTTGCTTTGACACAATACGAACAGTTTGACGAACGTCGTAAAGTCTATGATGTCCAGATTGCCGACAAAGAAGATGAAGATGAATTACGTCAGCTTGAAAGTACCATAAAAAATCAACTTAGAAAGAAAAGTGGTTGAGCCGAATGGTAAAAAATTATCGTTTATGACGGAAGGCTAAGGATGTGGGTAACTATCTCTAATATATACAATTTTGTATCACTTTGCCTTTCATTATCTTTAATTTGATTTAATCCAATTATAGTTTAAAGTATATTCACAGTCTAAATTTTTAAGGAGAAGATAAATGGGACAAATTACAATCTATCTTGATGATAAAAGTTTGACGAAAGTTAAACGGGCTGCGAAACTTGAAAAATCTTCTGTGTCTCAATGGGCAAAAAAAAGACTAAACGCAGCTATTGATACTATATGGCCAGAGAATTATTTCAGTGTATTTGGCAGTTTGTCAGATATCCAATTTGAAAGACCGGATCAACCTTCAATGGAACATGATATTCCAAGGGATTTGTTTTGAATTATTGCTTGGATACCAACATCTGCATATATGCCTTAAAAGGAAATTATCCCAATGTCCTAAGACACTTTAAAGAATTTACTCCTGATCAAATCAAGATCCCAGCTATGGTGAGAGCTGAACTTTTATATGGAGCTGAAAAAAGTAATCAACCTGTTAAGACCAGAGGCGCGATTAATAAATTCTTATATCCCTACGAAATAATTTCGTTTAACAATACCACAGCTGATGTTTATGCTAAGGTCCGATTTTCCTTGGAACAGATAGGAAACGTAATTGGACCTAATGATTTGATAATTGCAGCAACGGCTCTTGCTCACAATGCTGTGCTTGTTACCCACAATGTTAAAGAATTTGGGCGAGTAAATAATCTAAAAATCGAAGACTGGACTTGAACCTGTTTATTTGGGACATAGTACATTCTTCAAATTCCAAGCTGATTTTTCAACATACAATTTGAAAAACTTAGTTGCTTAATAGGATAGGATAATTGAATTTGACATATTTTTATATGTAGATGAAATTCATACATCATGATAAAAACACAAATTCAATTACCGGATGAATTATATGCTAAAGTAAAACAGTTAGCACATGACCGCGAGTTGTCTATGTCGGAGCTATGTCGCAGGGGTTTAGAATATATGTTAAGAGTTCATCCTTTGCAAAACACCAGGAAATCGGCATGGAAAATTGCGGCTGCAAAGCCAATGGGAAACTCAAGATTCATTTTTCTCAGTGGCGTGAGGCCTCTTGGGATTACCTGATTTGAATGTCAAAGCGAAATCATTATGATTCAGGACTAATTTTTTATATACTAAACAAAACTTGTCGGGAATAAATTGTTGCGAGGATTTTTTATATTTGTTAGTTTGTCATGCCTTACTGGGTTCTCTCAGGATTGGAATGCTTCGATTGGTTTCAGCCAAAAAACGTCAGATAATTTCGATAGGAATTCTCTGAAATTTTCGAGCACAGATAATAATTACGGTGCGATATTAGAGCTGAGTCGCGTGTTTAATACTACTTTTGGTATCAGATGGAAGTTGGACTTGTCGCTTGGGACATCAAGGCTTTCATTTGATCAGAGGTTCAATATCGTAGCTGTTTCCGATTCAGATTTTATTGCAAATCCCTCTACACCGGTTTTTATTGATGGCGAAATTCCGGTAAATATAGAAAGTCAATTTCAGCAAAACTCGATGCCAGCCTCAACTGGAACCACTGGCTTTTTGGAATTTGAAATAGATCATGAAATTTACACATTGGGGATTGGTATAAGTGGAGCAGTGAGGAAAAATAAATTTGGACTTGAATTTAGCTTAGGGCCAACAATTACTTATTCAAAATTTACCAGTGAAAGAACACATTCTGTTAATCTTCCCGGTGGAAATATTATTTTTAGAAACACTGAATCCTTTGGTGATAAAGACTATATATTCGGATATTATTCAAAATTGGAGGTTCAATATTTTGTAACTGATGTGTTAGGTGTTGGATTAGGATACCGTTATGACTTTTTTAACAATGAAAAAGCAGAAACTGAATTGGCTGAAGTTGATTTTGAAGGAACAAGTTTACAACTAAAACTGATTTATGCTTTTTGATTAAAAAATACAGTTGAAGGTAAAGTATAAATATCTATTAGATTCATTTAGTCTCTGGAATCGGTACGTCTATTGCACCCATAAGAGTTAATGCTATAACCAGGATTGTGTATTGTATGAGTGACGTCGAATCTTTTTCTTTGGGAGCACTTCCAAACATTGCCCGACTGCCGGCGAAAATGATAAGCAAGATTAATAATCCTTCTTTCGAAATAAACCATGCGACCAAGATAGTAACAGCACATATCCATCTATAACTTCGGCAAAGAGAATGAAATGCCCGACCTCCATCTAATTGCCAGATGGGTAATAGATTGAATAGATTTATCCAGGTGCCAAGTTTTCCGATTGCAGCAAAAATGCCCAAGCCACTTATTGCGTATACAAGATAGCAGAAAAGGGCAGCAAAGGTTCCCCAAATTGGGCCAGCTAATCCGATTCTGGCATCTTCCTGAGGATCGCCAATGTGTTGTCGAAGACGAATAACAGCTCCGATTCCGGGAATAAACATGGGGGCATCGGCTTTGTGACCATATCTGCGTAGCATCGCCACATGGCCCATTTCATGAATATAAATTGAAAGTACTAATCCCACAGCAAATTTCCAACCCCAGGCAACCCAGTAAACACCAGTAGATAAGAGCATACTAAATGCAGTGCTTGATTTACTCAGACCAAGGAGAAGCAATTTACCCTTTGTTATAATGAAAACGAAGACAAATTTAAATTTCCACACTAGCAACCCCAATGCACCAATACCGGCAGATTTCGCAAGCCAGGATTTCTTTTCGTCATTTTCATTTATAGATGGAATTGATAACGCTGGATTTTTCTCAATTTCCCGATTGAGATCGGTAATTTTTTGTTGGATAACCCCTGCTTGTTTCGAATTTTCAGGTAAAAGTTCCAATGCATCGCGCCAGCGTTGCAACGCATTGGTTAAACAACCATCGTTTGTAAACGTTTTAGCTTCGTCGGCTAACTGAGTTAATTGGTCAGAATGAATCAAATAGCCACAGGATAGACAGCTTAATAATGCTTTTGCAATATCAGATTGACATTTGGGACAGACAGATGCTTTGGATAAATCGACATAATTAGGCATTTTCGGTCGCGAGTTCTGTCTCTAAATCTCCGACTTTATAGGGGCCTGTTATTTCAAATGCTATCTTTCGATTCATACTCCACGCTTGGTACAAAGCAAAACCGATGATGAGTAGTCCAATTATATTTTGAAATCCGGCAAGGAATGGAACACATAAGGCATAAACAAAAAGAACAACGCCTCCAATTAAAAATCCAGCCGCTGTAACTTCTGCCTCAGCGGTAGAAGTATTATCTTGACTCGGCGGTTCAGATGCTTCTGCTGTTTCTTTCGCATTTGTTTGAGTTTCCTCATTACTTACTGGTGCAATTTCCTGAATCTCTTCAGATGTGGTATAATCGTTATTCATCTCTTGAATAATCATTGGGATATATGTCGAAACAATCGCACTGTATGTTATTAGAACTGCCATCAATTGATAAAACCAACCTCCTCGTCCTTCGGCACCCAAATTGACTGCTGTACCAACCAGCCAACCAACGACAATAGCGATTAATCCAACTTCATATCCGGTCAAACTCAACACTGCATAATAAATTCCAGCACCGATAGCTCCGGCAATAATACCAAAGCTCAGAGCTTTTCCAAAACGCAACGGTCCGGATGAACTATTCAGCTCGACTTTGATTTTGTCACAGCATAATTTACAAAGAACCTGACCGTTTTGTTCAAAGTAGGAATCTTCGATTGACTTTGAGCATGATGAGCAGGCGTTGGTTTGCTGTTCCTCCTGTTCAAATTCAGCCTGATCAAATTGAAGATCTTCTGTTGTGGTATCTTGAATTTCTGATTTGTTATTCATCCTATCCCATATTTTGGATGTTAAGTATTAAAACCCATATTATTACTGATTGCGATTGACCCAATATAAAAGTCAGATTTTTATTAAATCTCCGGTTAGATATATAGATATGTATCAAATCGTATTAATTTGCTCAGTAACGTAAAAATTACAAATGTATATATTTAGTGAAGCGGTAACGGAGGACGATTCCCCAAAAAGTGGTCTGCTTGGAGTTATTCAATTTTCGTGATTGGTGAGTCGCTGATACTTCCTATTAATCATGTCCCACAGCAGGGCATGTGGGAACCCAAGAAACAGCTCGAATAGGATCTGAGTTGTGTACAACAATAAAAGTGATTTGTTGTGATTTTCCAATAATGCAGGAGGCCGCTCCAGCTGGCGACTTGACCAGAGGTCCTGGTTGCGCACTCCCCACTCAGCGAGGAATCACCGAGCTACTTTTTAACACTCACAAAATGAATACGGACTTGATATTATTGAAAGTAATGTGTTTTTACACTTCATTCTGAGATAGTCTTAACCTGATTAATTCATCCGGCCTTCTACTTCGTGCGCATATCTCACTTCATATAAGCGAGTTATGAATAGCCCAAAGACTTGAAATAGTTTACTATTCTCTCCGTGCTGTAGGCTCTACTAGTTAGAAGCCTTCACATTCGGAATCTGCATAACTCATTGATCTAAAGAAAGCAAGGCACTCTCGTAACGAAACCGCATGAATTAGTCAGGTTAGAATTAGAACATTTACCTGTAGTGCTTGTATTTAAAGTAGTTAATCTTAACTTAATTCGTTATTATTGGGCGTGTCATTACAATTCATATTGATGAAGTGAACGGTATGTACAAATTTGGATTAAATATTTTATTAGTTGTTATTGTTTTATTTGCGCCGACGTATGCAAATGCAGCTCTTTTTTCATCTTGCCCAAGTGACGGAGTTTTTCCAGGGGGGGAGGTGAATGATGCAAAATCATGTTGTACATTGGCAGCAGATTATGATACCTCAGCCAGTAGCACTTTCCAGAAAATGACATGCTGTAGCATGGGTGAAAACGGATATGACGATTCCCAATCTAAATCAGATAGTTTGATTAATATTTGCCCATGCGATTCACATCAAAAGCACTCAAATACACATTATCAAATTCAAAAAATCGATGAGTCGATAAAACGTGTTAAACATCCTCAAAATGACTATGGGCCGTTTTATCACTTATTGACGGACTTTGGCGCTTCAAAAGACTTAGATTTATTCTTGTCACCTTCAGTGAATCAAATTGCACCTCCCAACGATCTGTTAAAACAGAAGTGTTCCTTCCTGCTTTAGTCGCTAGTCTGATTAATTCATGCGGTTTTGTTACGAGAGTGCTTAGCTTGCTTTAGATCAATGAGTTATGGAGGGGCCGAAGGCGAAGGCTTACAGCTCGTAGAGCCTACAGCAGGGAGAGAATAGTGAACTATTTCCAGCATTCGGGTTCTTTAAAACTCGCTTAGATGAAGTGAGATATGCGCTCGCAATAGAAGCCGGATGAATTAATCAGGCTAGATCCCATTGTTCTGATTTCTTTTTCACCCTCCTTATCTCTTAGGTGCGTCTGATAGCTTTTCCTTAGATAATTTTCGCATCTGAAAAACCTGAATAATTCAGACTACTTTGGTTTCATCCTATAACGAGCCTCCTGAAAAATAGACCTTTGCAAGAAACTCAAACGTTAGACATAGTTATAACATGAATTTTAAAACACATATTTTATTATTGATCTTTTTAATCATCAGCTTTCATCAACTTGTGATTTCTAATGTTTCTTTATTTGGACAGGAATTAAAAATGGGAAATGTCTTTTGTCCGGTTACAGTAGATGAAAAAGCAGAGCCAGATATCTGGGTCGATTATCAGGGAAGGCGAATTTATTTTTGTTGTAGAGATTGCAGAAAAGATTTCATAGATAACCCTGAAGCCTATCTGGCCAACCTCCCAGATTACTCGGAAGAAAATTCATCATCGTCATCACTTGTGCATGATCATTCTGAACATTCTCATAAACATCATGCTCAAAATGCGGATGATCCCGAGCAAGCAAAACAGAATGCTGAAAAAATGAACTTAAGTGAAAATCATGATCACGCTGTAGGGTACGGCCAAGCCAGCGGTTTTAAGCGAGTTATTAAGTTTGCCGGTAAATTTCATCCGTTGGTCGTTCATTTTCCAATTGCCCTGATCCTTTGTGCAATGCTCGCTGAAATTCTCTATACGCTGACACATCAGAATCCAATGTTTTCATCCGCAGGCCGGTTTTGCATTGTTATTGGAGCTGTAGGTGCAGTTTTCGCTACGTCGCTTGGTTGGATGGCAGGGGAATTCGCCCGCTACCCCGGTGCGTTGGAAACCGTTCTTTTTAGACATCGTTGGCTGGGAGTGGGGACAGCAGTGTTCTCTACAATATCCGCTATCGTAGCTTTAATAGAAACATTCAACCCAGTTCCTAAGTATCGAAGATTTTATCGATTTTTTTTAATACTTACTACAATCCTAGTCAGTGTAACCGGGCATTTTGGCGCGACACTCATCTATGGATTGGATTATTTTAAATATTAACCAAAAACAGGTCGAGTTTGTCGACATTTGGCCTGCGAAAAATAGGAATACTTATTCAATTGTTGACCTGATACCTGAATCCGTGAAGGTTTTCTTTGAATGTAGTTGCGAGGCAGTAAGTCTTTAGCTGTAGTGACTACTGCAACTGCTTACTAACGAAGCAAATGCATTTAAAGAAAGCCTCCGCGAAGTGGCGACATATCGCTAATTCGTAAAATACCTAATAGTTATTTCGTCTTGAACCTACCGTCACGGATTCAGGTGATAGATTAAGTTATACATTGCTCAAGTTTCAAACATGCACTCTAATAAAGAGTTTACCGAACGATTACCAAAATAAAGTTAAGAATCAATGAATAATCTAAAATTAAAATTATTGAGCATACCCGGAATTGCTGTGTTAATCCTGATCACAGCTGTCTATTCATTTGCTTCTGAAGAAAAAGAGAATGGAAAACCTCACCTTTCATTGAAGGATTTAGAATCATATACTGAAATTGAAGAAGTAGAGCTGCCTGTCATTGACAATAATTCTACACTTGAAGATTATCTGGCCTACGCTGCTTTAAGTAATCCTCAACTGAAATCTGCTTTTAAAGAATGGAAAGCTGTTTTATATACCATACCCCAAGTGAGGTCTTTACCTGATCCAAGATTAAATTTCGCCTGGTTTATCCAAGAGGTTGAAACTCGTGTTGGTCCTCAGGAACAAAAAATCGGATTATCACAGATTTTTCCGTGGTTTGGGAAGTTGGGGTTACAAGAAGATATCGCTCATCAAAAAGCGAATGCATTGCATGAGCACTATCAAAGTATCAAACTCAAACTGTTTTACCAGGTTAAATCTATTTACTATGAGTATTATTATCTATCTCGTGCAATTGAGACAACCCGAAAAAATATGGAGTTGCTCAAAAATCTGGAAGCCGTAGCGAGGGCAAAATACCGGACAGGCGCCGGTCTTTCTGATACCATTCAGGCACAAGTTGAACTTGGAAAACTGGACGATCAGTTAAACACGTTATTAGATCTGAAAAAGCCACTGGCAATAAAATTCAATGCAGTCTTAAACCGCCCCTTTCAACTTGACTTGGCGTGGCCTGAATCTGTGGTGATTGAACTGGTATTTCTTGAAGAAAACACGTTGACTGAATTGCTGTCTAAACATAACCCTGAACTAAAAATGTTGGACTTTAACCTGGAAAAAGAACGTCATAAAATTGATCTGGCAAAAAAGGACTATTATCCCGATTTCATGTTTGGGCTTGATTATATCGCAACTGATCGTGCTCTCAATCCGACTCGGGATAATGGTAAAGATCCGTTGGTTGCTATGGTTTCTATTAACCTGCCGATTTGGCGCAGCAAATATAAAGCGGCTGTTATTGAAGCAAAGTCTCGCTACTCGGCAGTGACCGAAACCCTGGTAAATAAAGAAAATCAGTTAATAGCTGATGTGACCATGGCCCACTATCATTTTCGCGATGCCAACCGCAAAATCTCGTTGTTTAAGGATACTCTCATTCCCAAAGCGAATCAGTCGTTAAATGTCATTAAGAAGAGTTATGAAGGGGGAAATACAGAATTTTTAAGCCTAATTGATGCCGAACGGGTACTGCTTGAATTTGAGCTGTCATATGATCGTGCGGTCGCCAATCGAATGCAGCGTCTGGCTGAAATTGAGATGCTTATAGGGCGCTCATTGCCCACACAAAAATAATAAAAATAAAATAAGGAGAAAATTTACATGTCTGCAAAAATTAGATTGAACTACACACTAGGAAAAATCATAACATTTTCTATACTGCTTAATTCTCCAAACTTCGTTTATGGTGGAGGTGATCATCATCACGAGGGAAGCCATCATGAAGGGAGTCATGCTAGAGGAAAAAGTAAACAAAGCTTATCGAAGAAATTGCAAACTATGGATCCAGTAACCGACAGAAAAATAGATAAAACTATTTTTGTCGATCACCAGGGAAATCGAATTTACTTTTCTGATAATAATTCCAAAAACATGTTTCTTGCCGATCCTGAAGACTATGTCGGTAAAATGACTAAAAACGGCATTACTTTTTCCCGATTACAGGAAATTTGTCCGGTTAGTGATGAACAAATTGATCTAAAAATATTTACAGAACACAACGGGAACAATATTTATTTTTGCTGCAAAAAATGCCGAAGTTCGTTCAAAAAAAATCCAGATAAATACTTAAATAAGAATAAAGTTCAAGGCGATGATTCGGACAATATAAAACCTGATGTCAATGCTGGAAAAGAACCTGCCGCCAAGGAAAAATCACATCACGAAGGTTTACATTCACATGATCACCAAGATCATTAATACCTGAATCCGTGACGGTAGATTCAAGACGAAATAACTATTAGGTATTTTACAAATTAGCAATATATCGCCACTTCGCGGAGGCTTTCTTTAAATGCATTTGCTTCGTTAGTAAGCAGTTGCAGTAGTCACTACAGCTAAATACTTACGGCCTCGCAACTACATTTAAAGAAAGCCTTCACGGATTCAGGTAATACATAGTCGAAAGTTCTAATTCATCACAAAAGAAATCAGCGACAAACATAATGAAAAAACAAACTCAATTCATTCTTGGCATTGGAATATTTATCAGTGGTCTTTTCTTAGGTGTAATGTGGCGTCCAAATGCCAAATCACCCAAAGACCATGATCTAAGTGCACATCAGGGAGAGTCTTCCTCCGTTTTAGGGGAAAAGAAAATTTGGACATGCGCTATGCATCCGCAAATCCGGCAACCTAAGCCTGGACCGTGTCCAATTTGTAGTATGGACCTTATCCCCATTGAGGATAGTTCGGATGATATTAGTCCTCGTAGTCTGAAAATGTCTGAAGGGGCTAAAAAACTTGCGAATATTGAAGTTGCTGTTGTTGAACGGAAATTTGTCAGCAAAGAAATTCGAATGGTTGGCAAGGTTGACTATGATGAAACGCGACTGGCCTACATTACCTCCTGGGTCCCGGGGCGCCTTGATCGACTATATGTAGATTATACCGGTGTTCCTGTGAAAAAAGGTGACCATTTGGTCTATATCTACAGTCCTGAAATTTTAACTGCTCAAGAGGAATTATTGCAGGTCATTAAAACAGTTGACGAACTTAAAGATAGCAATGTTGAGATTATCCGTGAAACGGCTCAGGCCACCGTTACTGCTTCACGGGAAAAATTGAGGTTGTGGGGACTCTCCGAT
Organism: Verrucomicrobiota bacterium; assembly: GCA_021772675.1. Lineage (GTDB taxonomy): Bacteria > Verrucomicrobiota > Lentisphaeria > JABSQK01 > JAJFLO01 > JAJFLO01. The sequence goes on from JAJFLO010000181.1 coordinate 10,998, forward strand.
CAACAAATAAAGGCCATAGAAAATTCGGGCAAAGCCACTGATCATATTACAATTTACTCTCCCATGGGAGGGATCGTTATCGACAAAAATGTGGTTGAGGGTATTTATGTACAAACCGGGACTCGAATCTATACTATTGCTGATTTATCCCAGGTTTGGATAAAGTTTGATGCCTACGAATCAGATCTTCCCTGGCTTCGTTATGGGCAGGAAATTAAGTTTTTTACAGAAGCCTATCCGGGGGAGGTATTTAAAGGGCGAATCGCTTTTATTGATCCTGTATTAAATGAACGTACTCGAACCGTAAAAGTTCGAGTGAACGTGGCAAATACTAGGGGTAAATTAAAACCAAATATGTTTGTTCGTGCCATTGTTGATGCCAATATAGCTGAGGGGGGAAAGGTTATTGATGCATCGTTAGCTGGGCGATGGATCAGTCCCATGCATCCTGAAATTATTAAAAATGAACCGGGTGCCTGTAGTATTTGCGGCATGCCATTGGTTAAGGCTGAATCACTTGGTTTTGTTGCATCAGGCATAACTCCGGTACAGGCGCCGCTTGTAATACCAGTTTCTGCACCACTAATTACGGGCAGGCGTGCCGTTGTCTATGTGCAGTCTCCCGAAGACTCCAGTCAATTTTCTGGTCGTGAAGTTACCCTCGGATCAAGAGCTGGCGATTATTATATTGTCAAGAAAGGCGTGAAAGAGGGAGAGCGTGTTGTCACCAATGGAAATTTTAAGATTGATAGCGCCCTGCAAATTCTGGCCAAACCCAGTATGATGTCACCAAAAACTCCAGAAGGAAGTTATGGAAGAGATGCAGGACAATTGGTGGGGGAGCAGGCATATGAAGAAAATAGCTCTGTGGAAAAGTCGTCGTTCCAAAATCTTCCAGAAGCATTTGTTAATGATTTAGACGAAGTGCTTTCAATTTATTTTGCCATGCAAATATCATTGAGTGAAGATCATTTCATTGATACACAAAAAGCATCAGATAGACTATTGGCAAAAATTAGTGCTATTGACGTAAATCAACTTCCGGAATCAATGCACATGGTTTGGGAAAAGATCATTTCCGAACTTCAAAAAAGTACAGCAATGATCAAAGAGTCGAATAATCTGGAAAGTGCTCGTATCGGTTTTGCTGAGTTATCTGAAGTATTGGTTAATGCGACTGAATATCTTATGACGATCTTAGACGGTAAAATTGTAAGAATTCATTGTCCAATGGCATTTAATAGTCGTGGCGCTGATTGGCTGCAAAATGATGACCTGGTAAAGAATCCTTATTTCGGTAATACCATGCCTGATTGCGGAACCGTTTTAAGGACGAATACTCCTGAGCCTCTACATGAAGGCAGTCATCGGCATTGATTAGCCCTGATCAGGGCGGAATTTAACGACGAAATAAGTGCGTTTTTAAAGTCTGAGTCCCGTCTTTAGACGGAAGTAAGGGGCGATCTTCAGATCGCTCAATGGTTTTAATAACTCATGTATAACTGGCGAAAATTCGGGACATAGCCCCGGTAAGGGCGGAATAATGTAGCCACGGGTATTAACCCGTGGAATTAATGAGGATGTTGGAACGTTTTTTTAAGTTTGAGTCCCGTCTTCAGACGGAAGTATTGTGCGATCTTCAGGTCGTATTATATATATTTTTCAGTTAAATTGTAAGGCTCTTTTTCTTCAACGGCAAAGTCGACGAAAAACGTTATGCTTTGGGTCGTTAATACAGCTCATTACTCACTGAACGGGAGAAATCTTGCTGATATTGATTAAGATGGATACTTTTCTTAAATTACTGTACACGGTCTTTCAAAAGGGAATATTATCGAAAACGTGGGGTGAAAGAAATGTTCGATTTACATCCAGTCGATATTTTAAGATCTATTGAATTATCTATTTTCAACTTTTTATTAATTGCAATGATTCTGAGAGCATAATGACAAAAACTGAAGCTCAAACAAGAAAAGATCTGATTGATGTAAATATTTGTAACGCCGGGTGGAATATCAGCGACCGAACCCAGGTAATAGAAGAATTCGATATCGAGGTCGATTCGGAAGCAAGCGTACGTGAATCTCCTTCTCCATATGGTGGGCATCAATTCAGTGACTATGTCCTTCTTGGGAAAGATGGGAAGCCACTTGCTGTTGTCGAAGCGAAGAAGACCTCGAAAGACGCGGAAGTCGGCAGAGAACAAGCCAAGCAATACTGTTACAACATCCAGAAACAGTACAACTCAGAATTACCGTTCTGCTTCTATACCAACGGTCTCGAAACCTACTATTGGGATTTAGAGAATTACCCGCCACGAAAAGTGGTGGGCTTTCCCACCCGCGATGATCTCGAGCGATTTAAGTACATTCGCGCGAATCGAAAACCTCTGGCCCCCGAGCTCCTGAACACCGACATCGCCGGTCGCGACTATCAGATCCAGGCCATTCGCTCCGTCACCGAGGCAATCGAAAAAAAACAGCGCAAATTTCTTCTGGTTATGGCTACGGGCACCGGGAAAACCAGAACCTGCATCGCCCTGGTCGACATTCTGATGAGGGCTGGCTGGGCCGAACGTATTTTATTTCTTGTCGATCGCATTGCCTTGCGTGAACAGGCCCTGAACGCTTTCAAGGAGCACCTTCCCAACGAACCGAGATGGCCAAAATTCGGAGAGAAAGCCATCGCCAAAGATCGCCGGATCTATATTTCTACGTATCCCACCATGTTGAATATTATACGTGATGACACTCATCCCCTTTCTCCTCACTTTTTTGACCTGATCATCGTCGACGAAAGCCACCGTTCCATCTACAACACCTATGGGGAAATACTCGATTATTTCAACACCATCAGTCTGGGATTGACCGCGACGCCGACGGATATCATTGATCACAATACCTTTAATCTCTTTCTCTGTGAGGATGGGATTCCCACGTTCGCATTTTCCTATGAAGAAGCCATTCGCCATGCTCCCCCGTATCTCTGTCCCTTTCAGGTTATGAAAATTCATACCCGATTTCAGGACGAAGGCATCAATAAACGCACCATCTCCCTCGAAGATCAGAAAAAGCTCATTCTGGAAGGAAAGGACATTGAAGAAATCAATTTCGAAGGCACCGATCTTGAAAAACGGGTTATCAACCGCGGTACCAACGCCCTCATTGTCAAAGAATTCATGGAAGAAAGCATCAAAGACACCAATGGAGTTTTGCCCGGGAAAACCATCTTTTTCTGCACCTCCATATCTCATGCCCGGAGAGTGGAAAAAATATTCGATTCACTTTTCCCGGAGTATTCTGGTGAATTAGCCAAAGTCATAGTCTCGGACGACCCCAGAGTCTACGGCAAGGGCGGCTTGCTGGACCAATTCACCAACAATGATATGCCGCGCATCGCCATCAGCGTCGGAATGCTGGACACCGGTATCGATATCCGCGAAATCGTCAACCTGGTCTTCGCCAAACCCGTTTACTCCTATACCAGATTCTGGCAAATGATCGGGCGCGGAACTCGGCTATTGGAAGCGCATAAGATTAAACCGTGGTGCCCCGCAAAAGATGCCTTCCTGATTTTGGATTGCTGGGATAATTTCGAATATTTCAAACTCAACCCGGCAGGCAGTGTCACTCCCCAGCAAATTCCATTACCCGTTCGCTATGTCGGCATACGACTGGACAAGATTGAAAAAGCCATTGATACCGGACACGACGAAATCGGGAGCAACGAAGTCGCCCAATTACGTAGGCAAATCGATTCCCTGCCGGCCAACTCCGTCGTCATTATGGATGCGCAGCCGGATCTGGCGCGACTGGAGGAAGAGAACTTCTGGACTAACCTTACTCACGAGAAAATCGAATTCCTGCGCAACACCATCAAGCCGCTGTTCCGAACCATCTCCCAGACCGACTTCAAGGACATGCGATTTCGTAAAGACGTGCTTGAGGCATCACTGGCCCAACTCGCCGGCGAAAAAGGAAAATATCAAACCCTGACCGACAATCTCACTGAACAAATCAGCGAACTGCCGTTGTCCATCAATATCGTTGCCAAAGAAGAGACGCTCATTCGCCAATCCCAAACCAAACATTACTGGGCCAAAGCAACCGACACCGACATGGACCAGCTCGCCGACTGCCTGGCGCCCTTGATGAAGTTCCGGGAATCCATCATTCCGCCCACCGGACCGGCAAAATTCGATCTACAGGATCTCGTCAAGACCAAAGAAATGGTCGAGTTCGGCCCCGAACACGAAGCGCTCAGCGTCGCCAATTACCGCGACCTGGTCGAAAAACGAATCACCGAACTGACCGAAAGCAATCCTATCCTGCAGCGAATCAAACAGGGTCACGACATCACAGCAGAAGAAGCCGAAGAATTGACGGATATCCTCCACGCCGATCGTCCTTACATCACCGAGGATTTATTACGCAAGGCCTACAAAAACCAGCAAGCCCGGCTCATCCAGTTTATCCGACACATCCTCGGTATCGAAATCCTAGAAAGCCTTGATGAAATGGTTTCCAAGGTATTCGAACAATTTCTCCGCGAACACAGCAATTTAACTACACGTCAACTTGAATTCCTCAACCTCTTACGCGAATACATTATCGAACGTGGCGATATCCGAAAACGGGATTTGATCGAGTCGCCATTTACCATCCTGCATCCACAGGGAATTCGCGGCCTGTTTTCTCCCCAGGAAATTGAGGGCATACTGAAACTAACCAAAGAATGGGCAGCATAACATGTTCCAAAATAAACCCGAATTAAAAGGCAAGATCGACCAGCTCTGGGACAAATTCTGGAGCGGTGGCATCGCTAATCCGTTAACGGCCATCGAGCAGATTACCTATTTGTTATTTATGAAACGCCTGGATGCCCTCGACCACAAAAATCAGGCCGACGCCGAATTCACCGGCGATCCGTACACATCCAGATTTGAAGGAACATTCTGTATATCCGGCTCAACGGAAGAGATCGAAAAAGCGACACTGCGCTGGAGTCATTTCAAGCATATGCACGCCGATGAAATGCTGGTTCACGTTCAGCAAAAGGTCTTTCCGTTTCTCAAGGAACTGAACGGCGGCACGTCTCCCTTTACCAAGCACATGAAGAATGCCGTATTCATTATCCCGAAGGCGTCGTTATTGGTTGAGGCGATCAAGATCATCGAGGAGATTTTCATTGAGATGGAAAAGGACGCCAGAGAAGGCGGACAAGCCTTTCAGGATATCCAAGGCGATGTTTATGAATATCTGCTGAGCGAGATCGCCAGCTCTGGTAAGAATGGTCAATTCCGCACCCCTCGCCATATTATCAAACTCATGGCCGAACTCGTCGCGCCGCAACTTGGTCAACGCATCGCCGACCCGGCATGCGGTACTGGCGGTTTTCTGCTTGGTGCCTATCAATATCTCGTCACCCAGCTCGACCAGAAAAAAGAGAATTTGCAATCCGACGACGATGGATTTATCCGTAATTCCGTTAGCGGTCTCCTAAACGAAAAGGTTAAATCGATTCTGTCACAAAGTCTGCACGGCTATGATTTCGATGTCACCATGGTGCGCCTCGGCCTGATGAACCTGATGATGCACGGCATCGACAATCCGAACATCAATTACAAAGACACACTCAGCAAATCCTACGATGAAAACGCTGCCTACGATATCGTTATGGCCAATCCCCCGTTTACCGGTAGTATCGACAAAGCCGATATCAATGAAGGGCTGAAGCTGAGTACTACCAAAACCGAACTCCTTTTTGTCGAAACCATATTCAATATGCTCAAGATGGGCGGAACCGCCGCCGTAATCGTTCCACAAGGCGTCCTATCCGGTTCCAGCAAAGCCTTCGTATCGGCCCGCAAACTGTTGATCGAACAATCCGAATTGAAAGCTGTCGTCACCATGCCCAGCGGCGTGTTCAAACCCTATGCGGGGGTAAGCACCGCAATTTTAGTCTTCACTAAGGGCAATGATACCGAAAGTGTCTGGTTTTATGACATGCAAAGCGATGGCTACAGTCTGGATGATAAACGAACAAAACAGGAGGGCTACGGTAACCTACAGGATATTGTCAAGAAATATAAAGATCGTGATCCAACGAAGGACAACGATCGCAAGGAAAAGAACTTCTTTGTGCCGAAGTTGGAAATCTGTGATGAAGGTTACGATTTGAGTTTATCAAAGTATCAAGAGGATGTTTTTGAGGAGTTTGAATATGACCCTCCTGAAATCATTCTGAATCGAATTAGGAGCGAAGAAACATTGATATCCCAATCATTCGCGGAATTGGCGGAGCTAATCAATGAGAAGTAAATGGAAAGTAGAGAATCTTGGGAAACATGTTTTTCAGGTAAATAAGAGGAACAAACAGGAAAATGAGAATATACCGGTCTACTCCGTCACAAATCGCGATGGGTTTGAACTGTCGGAAGAATATTTTACAAAACAGGTATTCAGCAAGAATAGGAGAAATTATAAGATCGTAGAACGCAATGAATTTGCGTATAATCCATCCCGAGTCAACGTCGGATCGATTGATTTTCTCAAAGTGGCCGATCAAGCATTGGTAAGTCCACTTTATGTTACGTTTGCATGTGACAAAGATCTGTCTCCAGAATATCTAAAACGGTATATCAAAAGTAAGACCGGAATCAGGCAGATACGAAAAAGGACGACTGGTGCGGTTAGAGACACCTTAAAATATTCTGCACTGGAATCAATAAAAATGCCTCTCCCCGAAGACCCTGACGATCAAATTCGCATTGCCTCTATTTTATTCAAGGCAGATTCGCTGATTAGCAAACGCAAAGAGAGTATCCGCCTCCTCGATGACCTCCTCAAAAGCACTTTCTTAGATATGTTCGGTGATCCGGTCAGAAATGAACGAGGATGGGACAGAAAGACAATCAAAGAACACATCGGCAATGTAATAACCGGAAACACACCGCCCAGAAACAATAAACAATTTTACGATAAAAAATATATCGAGTGGATAAAGACAGACAATATTTTTGAAAACAAATTATTTGTTACAAAAGCTCGGGAGTATCTGTCAGAGTTAGGGTGCAGTAGAGGACGTGTAACAAATCAAGGGACACTCTTAGTCACGTGTATTGCTGGCAGTCTTAAGTCCATCGGCACAGCCGCGTTAACTGATAGGAAAGTGGCATTCAATCAACAGATCAACGCCATTGAACCATTTGATGATGTAGATTCACTATTCTTATATTGGCTGGTTAAGCTTTGTAAGAGATATATCCAGAATCGTGGGACTAAAGGGATGAAAAAAATCATCACGAAATCGGAGTTCCAGAAAATAATGATGATTAAACCGCCACGACCTCTCCAGAATAAATTTTCCGAAATCGCGAAAAAAGTTCAGTCTTTAAGATTGAGATTCAATGACAGCCTAACCGAACTCGAAAACCTCTACGGTTCGCTTTCCCAAGGCGCGTTTCGTGGCGAGTTAGACCTAAGCAAAATTCCACTGGAAATACCCATTAAATCTGAGAAAGGTCATTTGACAGTCGAGGAAAATGAACTTGCAAATGAGCTAATTAAAAGGCTCAGGCCAGACCCGCTTAACGAATTACTGAATGGCTTATCTAATCAAACTTTGAGTTTCGAAGAGTTATGGGACAAGCTGCAAGAGACCGGTCTTGAAGAATTGCCGAGTTACAACGAAGTCAAGTCAAAGATCCTTAAGATGCTGGAGGGCGATCCGAAGCGGCTGTCACAAGTATTCGACGAAGATCGAAAACGAATCGTGCTGGGCATCAAGGCATGAAACTGCTTCGCCTGAAAATCAACGATGATCAGGGATTCCGAAGTCTTCAATCAGGATTCGAAGTCCATTTTCTTCGCGAATGGGATTATGACAAGGCCTACGAATTCAATCCCTACGTCCTTGCCGGCCCCAACGGCAGTGGCAAATCCAATATTCTGGAGGCCCTGGCTGCCATCTTTTACCATCTCGAATGCATCTACCTCAACTACTGGCCGGCAAGTTTCGAGTACGATGAAGACGAAAACCCACAAGGATTTCAGGCCAAAATAGGTTTCCCAGATGCCTACGAATTGGAATATTTCATTGTCATCCCGGATAATCTTAATGACAAGAACCCGGTTGAATACGCCCATTTCGACTTTGCCCATATTTCTATCTCGAAAGAAGCAGATTGTCCGCCACTAATTACATGGATAAACCGGGACCTGTATAACGACGGCAAGAAAGAACTGGACCGTTCCGAGGTGAAAGCTGTCCTGCCCGCCAACGTCATTGCCTATTCGTCCGGAGAAAACGAGATTCTTAGTCTGCCCTTCTTCAAAATGCGGTTCATCCACTTTGATGAATACATGGATCGTCTCACGGAATCGCTGGATTACGGCGAGATGCCCGAAGGACGATTAACCTTTCTCGATAATGCCTTTAGCCAGGCCATCATCCTGAGCAACTTCTTATTGCAACCGAAAGAAGTGCTTCGACCCTTTACCGAAGAACTCGGACTCGTCGGTATCTGGAGTTTCCGGATTATTATTCGAAAAACTATTGATTTTGACGAACGGCAGTACCCGGACTTTCCAAGAAAACACCTGGAGGAAAGAGAGAACGACGATCGCTCCAGTCGATTCGTTCTGAATCTGACGAGGCTCATTGAGGCGGATGACGAGCCATCCGTGCCCAAGATTATCAATAAACTGAAGAACTGTTCCACGACTCAATACTTCGATACCGACACGGATACGCTTTACCTGGATTACTGGGTCAATGATGCAACCCGACGCGCCTTTGCATTATACTTCGGCTCGCCTCAGGATTTATTTAAGGCATTCCAGATTCTGCTGACCCTGAATCTCTATACTGTCAACACAAAGCTGAAACAGGAGCTTTACCATTCATCGAGTCTTTATGTCAATGAGACCGTCCCAGTATTGGCATCCGATCAACAAATCATGTGTTTCGAGGATTTCTTGTTTAAGAAAAGCCATGACGGCAAGACGGTTTACGGCAGGTCCTTATCGGACGGCGAACATCAGTTTGTGTATTCGTTAGGGTTGTGTCTACTATTCAAGGACGGCAACAATCTGTTTCTCCTCGACGAACCCGAAACCCATTTCAACCCGGACTGGCGGGCAAAATTCATTTCGCGTTTGCGGGATTGTTTCAAGCACAGTGAAGCCGGTACCACCATGCGTGAAATTCTTGTCACCACGCACAGCCCTTTTTTGATCTCTGACAGCCGACCGGAAAATGTCATTCTGTTCGAGAAGGAGCAGGAATCAGGAACCATCCAAGTCTCCCAACCTGACTTCAACACCTTCGGCGCATCCATCGGCAAAATCACGGCAGCAGCGTTTGCCCAGGCGGAAACCGTCGGTGACTACGCCAAACAAAAAATCCATGAATTGGACAAACGCCTTGAGCAAGGCGATGACGAAGAGGCGATCATTGCCGACGCCAATCGGCAATTGGGTGACTCCGTGGAGAAGGTCTTATTCGTCAACAAGGTCCTTAACCGCGGGGAGGAGACATAATGCTTTTCCCCTACAAATACATCTCCCACAGCATGGAAAAGATGCAAGGATATATCGATTACATATTCTTCGAACTCTGGTGCAAGGCCCCCTCACGGGAATATGATGAATCGTTATTCGATGACAATATCGAGCTGAAGGAGGTCATTGCCGACTTCTATTACAGCGAGACCAAGGGCGGCAAATTTTTCACCTCCAAACTCCTCGAAATCTATGAACTATTTCGCGATCTACCTGATATCAAAATCAAGCGACTGAAAAACTGGTACCAGGCGAACAATGACATCGAAGGACTTTGTTCTGCTGCCGCCGAAATTGAGCCGGTAAGGTATGCTGAACTCAATGAGTTCCACGACGCCTTAGCAGACAAACTTGCTGATTTTTTTAAGCGACTATTCGACCAGGACATGCTTGGTCTGGCATCAGTCACCGGGAGGATTGGAACGATTGATGATCATTACAAATCTTTCATGACCGCGAATCTCACCGGCAAATGCCCATTTTGCGGCTTGCATGATGTCAAAGGCATTCACCATTCCAAGCGCGAGGCCTACGACCATTATCTACTCAAGAGCATCTATCCGTTTATTTCCATCAATTTTCGCAACCTCGCTCCAATGTGCCATGAGTGTAATAGTTCCTACAAGCTCTCGAAAGACCCGCTTCACGACAATGCGAATAAACGAAGGAAAGCTTTTTATTCTTATTCATCCCATCAGCCCGCCGTAACAATCGGAGTTATAATAAACAATCCAGACATTGATGCGCTGAAACCGGATGATATCGAATTGACCATCGACTGCTACGGCTATGGTCAGGAAGTTACTATCTGGATGGAGTTGTTCGGAATCGACGAACGCTACAAGGCCAAATGCATCAGTGAATCCGACGGTAAGAATTGGATAAGACAGATCTTTGATGCCGAGAACTATAATATTTCAGCGATAGATTATTTAATTATGAAGAAGAAACAAGCAGGACGCGATCCTTTCTCTGATGCCAATTTTCTGAGAAAACCATTTTTGGAAGCCTGCGAAAAAATGGGTGTATTTAACGACGTGTAATTCAAATTGACGATATTACCTTTAATCGAATGCAATGATAATAATAACGAATAGAGACCGCCAACATGAACAAAAATAGAGATAAATCCGAAGAGAAAAAGAATCTTGCGGTTTCCGCCGTTGACCGGTTCGTCACGAACCAAACAGGAAAAGCCCAGTGAATATATCTCCCGCACAGATTGATATTTGGCGGTCATCGCCCAGTGAACACCAACGTCTGGAATTCAAGGAAGCGAAAACGCAGTTCGACAATAAAAAGCTCTTTAAGTATTGCACCGCTATTGCTAATGAGGGCGGCGGCCACCTGGTGCTTGGCGTTGCCGACAAGCCGCCTCGTCCAGTAGTTGGGAGTAAAGCGTTCGATGACTTGGTGGAGATGGCGTCGAAGCTATTCGCCGCTCTTGGATTCCGCGTAGATATTGAGGAAGTCATGCATCCCGATGGTAGAGTTGTGGTATTTCAGATCCCGGCTCGGCCAAAGGGTACTGCCTATGCCTACGACGGTGTCTATTGGATGCGGATTGGCCAAGAACTGAAACCAATGAGTGAAGATCAACTGCGGAAGATCTTCGCAGAGGGACAACCGAACTGGCTTGACGAGGTCGCCATGGACGTTGTTTCAGGACAAGACATTATCCAAAAACTCGACACACAGACGTATTTTGACCTACTCAATTTGCCCTACCCATCGGACCAGAGTGGTGTTTTGGAACGATTGGAGAGCGAAAAACTGATTGAGGCAAAGGACCACGGCTTCTCTATCCTAAGGATCGGAGCGATTCTACTGGCAAAGAATTTGAGAGACTTCGACGAGGTATGGCGCAAGGCTCCACGTGTCGTCGTTTACGCGGGGGACTCCAAGCTTGAAACCAAGTCCGATATTACTGGAGAAAAAGGATACGCCACAGGGTTTCAAGGATTGGTGCGTTACATTATGGGTCAACTTCCCCAAAACGAAATTATTGAAGACGCTCTCCGCAAGGAAAGCAAACTCATCCCGGAAGTCATTATTCGCGAGCTGATAGCCAACGCCCTTATACACCAGGATTTCACTGAATCGGGAACTTCTCCATTGGCAGAGATCTATATCAATCGTGTTGAAATCTCGAATCCGGGAGAACCCATCGTACCAGTAGATCGTTTTATTGATGGCTACCAATCCCGCAACGAACGCCTTGCCGATCTGATGCGTCGTTTCGGCATCTGCGAAGAAAAAAGTAGTGGGATCGACAGGGTTGTCCAAGCAGCCGAAATGCTCCAATTGCCGGCTCCGGATTTTCAGGTAGGGTTTAAGCGAACAGCGGTTATCATCTTCGGACCACGCCCGTTCAAGCGAATGGATCGAAATGATCGGGTCCGTGCTGCTTACCAACATTGTGTTCTCCAGTGGGTGTTACGAAAACAAATGACAAACCAATCTCTAAGGGAACGTTTCGCTCTCTCGGAGAGTAGCAGTAATACGATTTCACAAATCATTAATACGGCTGTTGAACAAAATTTGATTAAACTGGATCCGACAGCGCCAAATTCGCGGAAATACGCCAGATATCTGCCAATTTGGGCATAATTCTTATTTCATCACAAACCACAAATAGCATAGACATGAATCTTAACTGTTTCTCTTTCAGGGACTTCTTATTTCATCGCAAACCGTACTTGAGTATATTTCGAAAATTGCCGTCGCCAGATATTTGAGGATTATCAGACCATAGAAACGATGACCTGGATCAGGGGCGCTTGCGAGAATTAAAGAAAATCTGAAAGGGTATAAAAAGTTAAAGGAAGATCTAATTAAAGAGGAAATCTTAGTAAAAAATGATGAAAAATATGATTTTTACGAGTGATTATCTTTTTCTCTCACCATCGGCAGCAGCAGCTATTATTACTGGTCAACCTACGAATGGTAGAACAAGTTGGAAAAATGAGTTTGGAAAAACACTTAAGGACATTGAGCAGAGCATAACAGAAAAATTATGATAATAGAACAAAGAAGGACCACAAATCGGTAAGTACATCAGGGAAGACGTGCTTCTGAAGAAATGGGCAAATTATGGGGAGGAAATTTCGCGACATTGTAGCGACAATTGACTGCCGAATATGGGCGAGGTTGGAGTGAACGAAACTTGGCCTATATGATCCACTTTGATGAAGTTTTTCAAAATATGAAGATATTGCACGCACTGCGTGCAATATTGAGGAATATAGCCCTAATAAGGGCGGAATTATGTAACCACGGGTGTCAACCCGTGGAATTAATGAGGATTTTGGAACGTTTTTTAAGTTTGAGTCCCGTCTTCAGACGGAAGTAATTAGCGATCTTTAGATCGCATTATTGGTTAGGTAATCAAAAAATTACATTCAATGTATAACTGGCGAAAATTCAACAAAGATCAAAAGAAGGAAATTCTAAAACTTCGTAAACTTTCTGGACAGCCATGGCATAGCCCGCCTCATTCATTAGAAAAAAGCTGGTATCATATTACTGCGGCATGTTATGAACACACACCGATAATTGGATTAACTGAGGATCGAATGGCGGATTTTGAGGAAGTATTGATCCAGGCTGTTCGGGCAGAATCGGATGAACTACTCGCGTGGTGTATTCTTCCAAATCAATACCATTTACTTGTCCGCTGTGATGATATGCGCTTAGTTAAAAAAGTTATTGGTACCATCCATGGACGAACCTCATTTCGTTGGAATCGAACCGACAATCAGCGTGGTCGGAAGGTTTGGCATAGTTGTCTTCCAGGAGAGTTGAGGTCGGTTCGCCATAAATGGGCGACTTTGAATTACATTCATCACAATCCAGTTCACCATGGTTATGTGATGAAATGGCAGGACTGGCCATTCTCTAGTGCTATTTCATATCTTGAAACTGTTGGCTACGATATGGCTAAAAAGCGATGGAATCAATATCCCATTTTGGATTATGGAAAAGGTTGGGATGATCCGGGGATATGATTGTTTTGAAATGAGTCGAAATAATTATAGTTAACTGATTGGAAGCTGAAGCTTCCTTAAAACTTCCGTCTAAAGACGGGACTCAAACAAGAAGCTAAATACATCATTACCGATACATAAATGGATAAAAATCATAAAGAATTGAGTTCTCCCTCCGGTCTTCTGGACCGGATCATCCACTTCTGTCTGTATAACAAACTTGTTGTTTTTCTTTTTACTGTTTTTGTTATCATTTCCGGTATTATGGTGGCGCCGTTTGATTGGGATATTGATCAACTTCCAAGAAATCCAGTGCCAGTTGACGCTATTCCTGATATTGGTGAAAATCAACAGATTGTCTTCACCGAATGGATGGGGAGATCTCCACAGGATGTAGAAGATCAGGTTGGTTACCCATTAACGGTTGCAATGCTGGGGATACCGGGTGTCAAGACGGTTCGCAGCTACTCTCTCTTTGGCTTCTCAATGATTTATATCATTTTCGAAGAAGACATTGAGTTTTACTGGTCTCGCTCCCGAATTCTGGAGAAGCTCAGTAGCCTTCCCGTAGATAGTCTGCCTCAAGGGGTAAAACCCGCATTAGGGCCGGATGCAACCGCGCTTGGGCAAATATATTGGTATACGCTTGAAGGACGGGACGAAGATGGAAACCCCGCAGGTGGTTGGGATTTACATGAGTTACGTTCTGTACAGGATTGGTATGTACGTTACGCGTTGCAATCCGTTAGTGGGGTAAGTGAAGTTGCATCTATTGGAGGATTTGTACAGGAATACCAGATTGACGTCGATCCTGATGCGATGCGTGCACATAATGTCAAGTTAGATGAGGTGTTTACCGCTGTAAAAACCTCAAACATCGATGTTGGTGCTCGTACTATCGAAGTTAATCGGGTTGAGTATATCATCCGAGGATTAGGGTTTATAGAAAGTCTCAAAGATATCGAAAATTCGGTCATCAAAGTTAATGACAATGTACCGATTTTTATTAGAAATGTCGCCAATGTTAATCTTGGTCCCGCATTAAGACGAGGTGTATTGGATAAGGGAGGCGCTGAAACTGTCGGGGGTGTGGTTGTTGTTCGTTATGGCGAGAATCCATTGGCAACAATCAAAGATGTGAAGAATAAGATTAATCAAATCTCTCCCGGTCTCCCGGAAAAAATAGTCATAGACTATGGAAAGGTTAACAAAGACGATGTCATCTCATTTGCTGAATCTAAGGGGTTTCAGGCATATTCTGGCACTGAACTAAATCAAGAAGAATGGATAAAATGGGCAAAGAATAATCCCAAAGAAAAAAGACCAGCTTGGTTAACATTAAGTAAAATTCACATCATTCCTTTTTATGACCGGTCGGGACTGATAAATGAAACACTGGGGACACTCAATACCGCGCTAACAGAGGAGATATTAGTTACCCTCATTGTTATCATAATAATGCTTATGCATTTTCGGAGTTCTTTGATTATTGCGGGCACCTTACCATTAGCTGTCCTATTGTGTTTTATTGCCATGAAATTATTTCATGTGGATGCAAATATCGTGGCGTTGTCGGGTATTGCTATAGCAATAGGGACAATCGTAGACATGGGAGTTATTGTTTGTGAAAATATAATTAAGCATCTAAATGCAGCAAATTCCGAAGACAACACGATTAAGATTGTTTTTCAGGCCACTCGTGAAGTTGGCGGCGCTGTATTAACAGCAGTTATGACGACGATTGTGAGTTTTCTTCCTGTATTTACCATGATTGGTGCAGAGGGAAAGTTGTTTAGACCACTGGCATTCACAAAAACATTTGCACTTTTAGCCTCGGTTGTTATTGCTCTTACCATCGTTCCGGCCTTAGCACATACGTTATTTACATTTCGGATTTCATCAAAAAAGGTTCGGCAATGGGTACTTATTTGTTTGCTGATAGGTGGTTTTATGATCGCAGTATTATACTCCGCCTGGATCGGTGCCTTGATCTCCATTTTTTCCTTGTATCATCTTCTTTCAAAATTTTTCAATGAAACCATGAATCGATGGATATTCAGAGTTGTGAATGTAGTGGCTGCATTAATGGTGTGCATCATCCTAACCCGGCATTGGCTGCCTTTGGGCCCGGCTTATGGTTTTATGTCAAATGCTGCCGTAGTGGTGGGGCCAATCATATTACTGCTGTTATGCTTTGCCTTGTTTATGAAATTTTACGGAAGAATTCTCAGATGGTGTCTTCGTAACAAAATTCTTTTCCTCAGTATGCCCTCGTTTGTTGTTGTCGTCGGATTAGTTGCCTGGTTGGGATTTGGTAAGGTATTTATGTGGATGCCCGAGGTGTCGAAGAATAGTTCTTCTTTTCAAAAAATAGCTATGCGATTCCCAGGGTTAGGTAAAGAATTTATGCCATCACTGGACGAGGGTTCGTATCTTTATATGCCAACAACAATGCCGCATGCATCAATCGGGGAGGCGTTGGATATATTACAAAAACAGGATATGGCGTTCAATGCAATACCGGAAATAGAGTCCGCTGTCGGTAAAATCGGTCGCGC
This sequence comes from Verrucomicrobiota bacterium, assembly GCA_021772675.1. Classification (GTDB taxonomy): domain Bacteria; phylum Verrucomicrobiota; class Lentisphaeria; order JABSQK01; family JAJFLO01; genus JAJFLO01. The sequence goes on from JAJFLO010000181.1 coordinate 27,105, forward strand.
TGAAACGCCTCTTGATCCGGCGCCGATTTCCATGATTGAGACGGTTATAAACTATAAACCGGAATATCTGATCGATAAAGATGGAAAGCGTCTACGGTTTAAGTTTGACGCAAGCCCGAATGACCATTTTCGTGATGAACACGGAAAGCCCTTGTCTGCAAATGATGGTGAATCTTATTATGTGAAGGGAATGTTTGTTCGTGATAGTAATAATAACCTGATTCCCGATAATAACGGTATGCCTTTTCGGCATTGGCGGCCTTCGCTTAATCCAGACATCAACAGTAACCGATCGGCATGGGCTGGAATTCAAAAGCCGGAGGACATATGGGCGGAAATTGTTAAAGCAGGAAAAATCCCAGGCGCAACATCCGCTCCCAAACTCCAACCCATCGCAGCACGAATTGTTATGCTGCAAAGTGGCATGCGTGCACCAATGGGTATAAAAGTAAAAGGTCCAGATCTTGAGACCATTGAAAAGGTCGGATTGCAAATAGAACGTTATCTGAAAGACGTCCCAAGTGTCGAAGCTGCGGCTGTTATTGCTGATCGCATTGTGGGCAAACCCTATATTGAAATCGAAATTGACCGGGAAGCAATTGCTCGTTACGGCATACCCATACGTAAAGTTCAGGACGTTATAGAAATCGGTATTGGCGGGCGCCGAATAACAACGACCGTTGAAGGGAGAGAACGCTATCCTGTTCGCGTACGTTATATGCGTGAACTTCGAGATCAAATTGAGACACTTGGACGAATCCTGGTGCCGGCGCCATCCGGAGAACAAATCCCGTTATCTCAATTATCCAAAATGATTTATACCCGTGGGCCGCAGGTCATAAAAAGTGAAGACACGTTTTTGATTGGATATGTGTTGTTTGATATGAAGCCGGGGTATGCCGAGGTTGACGTTGTTGAGGAATGCGAACGTTATCTTCAGCAGAAAATCGATACTGGTGAATTTGTTCGGCCACCTGGTGTTGAATTAACGTTTGCCGGGAATTATGAAAATCAACTTCGAGCTCAGAAAACGCTTTCGCTGGTTCTGCCACTTGCTCTGTTTATCATATTTTTAATTCTCTATTTTCAGTTCAAATCGATTCCCACAACACTGCTGGTTTTCTCAGGAATTATCGTGGCCTGGGCAGGCGGATTTATTCTAATCTGGTGTTATGGACAGGAATGGTTTCTGAATATATCTCTATTTGACACGTCACTACGCGACCTTTTTCAGATAAAACCAATCAATCTGAGTGTTGCTGTCTGGGTTGGCTTTTTGGCATTATTTGGTATTGCGACTGATGATGGTGTTGTGATGACAACTTATCTGAATCAAGGGTTCTTTAATAAACAATTTGGCTCAATAGATGAAATTCGAACAGCAGTATGCGACGGCGCTCTTCGACGTGTTCAGCCATGTTTAATCACCACGGCGACAACACTATTAGCCCTGTTACCCGTATTAACATCAACCGGGCGGGGATCAGATATCATGGTACCGATGGCCATCCCTTCTTTCGGTGGGATGTTAATCGCCCTAATGACCATGTTTGTTGTTCCGGTGTTATATTGTTTAATGAAAGAAGTTAGTTTTCAATTCAAGGAAAGTTAAAAATGAAATATGCTTTTACAATAGCGATAATAGGGTCTGCTTTGAGGCCTTGCTGAATTATAAACAAAACTTTGATTTCTGGTAATGTGGTAGACACTGTCTCATAATTGCAATTAAAGTACAAGGTTTCGTAGGCGCAGTCTTCTCCTAGCCCGTCCGATTCTTGGTATCGCTTAATTGAATGAAAAACCTGAAACCTGAAACCTGAAACCTGAAACCTGAAACCTGAAACCTGAAATCCATAAGTTTAAGAGGAGATTGATATGTCTGATATTGTTAAAATGACACTTTATGGCGGTCCCTGTGACGGGGAAGTCATCGAAATCCATAAAGATAATCTGAAAATCAAGCCGCAAATTAATATAAAGAAGGAAGAAGGGGTGATATTTACCTATGGTCTCGATAATAATAACCAATTTGTCTGGCTTCCTAATCCGGATGACCCGAAGGTTGCTCGAGGCTGGTATGTTTGCGATGATGATGGCAACGTTATATCTGAAGAAAAAAAATGCTGAAGATGCGATGCGAAAACTTGATGAATTCAACGACGATTCAGAACGTTGGAAATATTAATTTTTGAAACAGTGCTAATTATACTTTTAAGGTATGGCTATTTTGACCTATTGTTCCAAATAGCCTTGACTGTTTTGGAGTATGGGGTATAATAGCCGTATGCGTTATTTGTTTCCATATATAATGAAAGATCTGAAAGAAAAGATGGTATTTGTCGGTGGCCCCAGACAGGTCGGGAAGACGACATTGGCTAAAGATGTTCTTAAGCGAATTGATGTATCAGGTCGATATTTCAATTGGGATTTCGATGAAGATAGGCAGGATATTATAAATAGACGATGGAGTAAAAAAGATTCTCTGCTTGTTTTTGATGAATTGCATAAATTTCCCAAATGGAAAAACTGGATAAAAGGTCTCTTTGACGTATACAGGGATGTTCATTCATTTCTAGTGACTGGATCGGCCCGTTTGGATGTCTATCGTCGGGGAGGTGATTCTCTTTTGGGGAGATATCATTACTGGCGTCTACATCCTTTTACGCTTGATGAAATACCTGATAATCTGACTGGCGAAGAGGCATTTCAACGTTTAATGACGATCGGAGGTTTTCCTGAACCATTTTTATCTGGGGATGAGACGTTTGCACGTCGATGGCGCCGAGAGCGGTTTGATCGTGTGTTACGCGAGGACATAAGGGATTTAGAACCTGTGCGTAATATACAACAACTAAGTTTGTTTCTTGATATGTTGCGAAGTCGGGTCGGCGGTTTGGTCACTCTTTCAAATATAGCAGCAGATATTCAAGTCGCGCCGAAAACGGTAAAAGCCTGGCTGGAGGTTTTAGAACGGATGTATCTTGTATTCAGCGTTCGCCCCTATACAACCTCAATTCCCCGGGCAGTATTAAAGCCACCAAAAGTGTATTTTTTCGACAATGCTGATGTCATCGGAGATGAGGGCGCGACATTTGAGAATTTGATTGCCACATCGTTACTCAAGCGGATCAATTTTCTTGAAGACCGGGATGGTTATCGTTATCAATTGCGATACATAAGGGACAAAGAAGGTCGGGAGATTGACTTTGCTGTTATAAGAGAAAACCAACTGGAAGAATTAATAGAGGTAAAGCTATCCGATGAAACGATTTCCCGTTCATTATCTTATTATACCAAACGACTCAAACCTGAAAAATCAACACAAATTGTGGCTAATCTAAACCACCCCTATGATTGCGATGGAATTGTCGTTACAAATCCACTTACTTACTTTCGTGACTGGCATTGGGATGAGTCTTGTCCATAGCTATGTGTGGTTGGCGTAGCCCGCTTTTCTCGCACTGTCAAGTCCAGATATAGGTTGACATATTAAAACTTATAAACCTAAAGGACCTGACGATGATAAGAGAAGTTATACATTATGGTGAATCCTTCAAATTGAACGTCATTGGAGAAATTGAATCCGGTTAATTAAAGTGATGACATTTCCCAACTACTTTTGCCATCTTTTTTCTCCGTCCAGAATATATAGAATGTATCCGCAATAGAAACGATACGGGGATATTCGGTCTCATGGCCTGGAAGGGAAATGCGACGGGCTTTGGACCAGGTGTCGCCATTATTAGATGACATGGATGTGAAAACTGCAGATTCGGTTTCAATAAATTCATTCCAAACGGCCGTGATAAATCCTTTGCTATTTATTGCAATATCCCCTTGTTTTGCTTTTGAGTTTCCTAATTTTTTAGGGGATTGCCACGTGCTTCCGCCGTTTTTTGATTTTAAGTAGTAAAATCCCTGGGAATCTTGATTGCCTGTCCAGACAACGGAGTGAAGTTCATTGCTCTCATTCGTTTGTTTAATTGCGAGTCCGCCTCCGACGTGTGGACAGCCAGTAAATGCCCAGTCAAACTCACCAACCCGGTTGGATCGGTTCCATGTTCCATCCGGGAGTAATGAGGCAATAGCCATGTCTCTTGGATTCACATCTCTGTAAAGTACGTGTAACGATCCATCGTCAGATTGCTGGATGGTATTCCAGCAACATTCACATGTTTCACCATCAATTGTCTGATTTGGTTCCCAATTTTTTCCGAAATCCGTGGATTGTGCATATCGTAACCCGCGTTTGTTATTTCGATTATCCAACCAGACAATGTGGAAGCGGCCATTTTGATCTGCTGTTATATCAACAAACCCCTGTCCATCCTCGACATTTGAATCGGCTGGTCGTCCTCCCGGTTGCCATGATTTTCCGCCATCATGTGAAATGGAGGTGACCAGTGGACCGCTGCCAAAACGTCCTTTGCCTGGCTTTGTCCAGGCGGCAATTATATTGTCTCCTGAAACACAAAGCTGTGGGTCCATGGCTCGACGAGCACCTTTTACAGGTTCTTCATTCCGGTCAACTCTAATAGGTTCGGACCAAGATTTTCCTTTATCTGTAGACCGTCTGTGGTAGAGCTTGCTATTGCTTTCAGAAGATGTTTTTCCAATTAACAAATCTAAATTTCCCTGGTTTACATAGACATCAAGACTTGTTGTCTCTCCTAGTTGCCGATGCGTATTCCTATTTTTTCTATTTTTATTTTGCGAATTGGCGCTGGTTGAGATTAGCGCAGCAAATGCAAAACAAGTGATTTGTATACAAATTATCTGATTTATTTTTTTCATGATTAGTGGTTATGTGGGGTTAGGGTTAACATAGAGGAGCGGTATTTTTTCCTGTTATTTACAAATGAAACAATCACGGAAGATTGAAAATTCTTTCCCATAAGCCAGTTTGAATCAATATTTGATTCACCAGGATATATAAAATAATTTGTGGAGTTGTTGCGAGTAGTTGAGTTGCCATCTTCATCTTCATTTTTTTTACTATTACGGACCTTTAATTCGATTGTTTTCATTGATTTGTCGATGAACGCTATCTTTATTGATGTTGTAAGTGGCAGGTCAAATGGTTGTGTGCATTTTGGATCTTTTGCAAACCATATTTCTAAATCACCTTTGTCATCATGTAGTTTGAGTTCCAGGTAACCAGCTGTTAATGCACCAATTTTACTAAATGGCGCGATTATACCATCATGAGGCCCGCGATTACCAGGATCTGCTTCACCATGGTCTACGCCGCCGTGAGCAAAGGTGTTGTGAGTGATGAGTAGTGTGATCAGATAAAGAAGGTTTTTAATATTTAATTTTTGATTCATGATTATTCATCCTATAATTTTAGATTTTAATAGTTTGGAGTTCCGCCTTATGGCGGAACTCCAAACTATCTTAAAACAGTCTTAGTTTCCATTCCGTCGTCTTCGTATTATGCCTAAACTGAACACGAGTGCTGTGGCGCTAATAATTGCTAAAAATCCCATCACCGATTTTGGTGCTGTAATCAGAGCTTTTACGTTTTTGGATTTTTGCTCCTCTTTTGTAAGCTTAATCCCTTCAATCTGCTTTGAGACATCACCGGTACGGGCATCATCTAATTTTTGCGCGTAGGCTTGTTTTAACTCTTCGGAATCCAGATTGTCCTGAATTAGTTTCATGAGCTTGGCATTGTCGCAAATAAAGCGGGTGCAGCCGGCGTTGTGATTTTCTACCCATTTCGCATGCTTATTTGCCAGGTTTTTGATGACATCCTCTCCGGGTTCCCAATACCCTTTTCGTACGGATTCAAGCATTACGGCAGTCATCTCCTGAAGTGCGTATGGATTTTTATCCTCAAAAAACTTGTCCACATCCAATTGATAACTGTCATTGATATAGACATCGTACAGTTTATCCCACATGGCTTGATCAATTACACTGGGTTTTACGGTGTTCCAGCCAAAGGTATTGCGAAAGGTTTCAGCAAATTCTTCAGCTGCCGAGGTCCCTTCTTTTTGCATGTCTGTTATGTATTGTGGATTGAAAATGGTGCTTCTGGCTTCGACCCATATTGATTCCTGAAGTCCCTGAACGACTGGGTTACTTTTGTTTCGCAAATCACTGAAATAGGCGTCGGGATCTTTACCGGTGGTTGCTTTGACAATCGCATTGAGACTGCCGAAGTATTCGTATAAATGATCAAGTTCAAGTGGACCCCATGTACGAGAGGCTCGTGGATGAATGACGGTATCGGCGTTTTGTAGCGCAGCCTCTAACATTCCCGGAAAAAAGTTACCCCAATCGTCTTCAGTGTACACAGCCCCCATATTATTCATATAACGGTCGACTATTTCCTGTTCGGTTTCCCATGCATCGCTGTCTTCAATCAGGTCCATAATGCCGGTACCATAGTTGCCATTCAATTGACCAAAGACCCGCGCTGTAGCATATCGCCTGGCCTGTTCTGGAGATAGTCCGTTTTTCTTCATAACCTCTTCAGCGACGACAGTCCCTTCCTTTACATAGTTTTTATAGTCACCTGCATCATCCGCTTCGGCAGCTAGGCGCACAGCCTTGTTCAGGAGAAAAATACGTGAGGCAGCAATATCACGGAATTGACCGGACGTCTGAGCTACGACATCAATTCGTGGACGCTTTAGTTTTGTCATTGGAATTAGGCGAACATCTTCGACACGACCAAGGGAGTTCCACACGGGTTCAACACCGAGAAAGTATAGCGCTTGAGCAAATGTAGAACCGAAGCTCTTTATAAACTCACTGCCCCAGAATGTCATGGCAATTTTCTTGGGATAGACACCCGTTGCTGCTATTTTATTATCAATGATGGCCTGCGCCAGTTTTTTGCCGACGTTCCATGATTCTTCTGTCGGGGTTATTTCTGCATCAATGGCATATAGATTTCGTCCGGTAGGTACTGCTTTCGGTGTATGAATCGCGTCCCCCGCTACTGAAGGTTCTATATAACCGGCAGCAAGAGCGCGAACGGCTGATGACATCTCTAATTCTGTTGAGTCTAAAAGTCCTTTATGACTGTCTTTGATAAATAGTAACGCCTCTTTCAGTGTGTTGACACTGCGTGCAAATTCTCGCTCGCTATCATTTAGCCGTTTCATTTGTTTGCCGGCAGTTCGAATTGATTCTTGTAATAGATCAATTGATTTTTGGCTTTTTAGAATAGCTGTAATCGCGACCGCATTTTTACTTTGGTGATTAGCAATTCGATCAGCAAGATTTTTATTATTTATAAACTGTTGAATGTCCTCTTTGAATTTCTGCAACGCTTGCTTATTCCAGCTTTTGATTGCGTTTTTCAATCCATCTGGCTTCATTGCCAACATTATCATTTTGACTTTTTCATCCTGCAACAGATCGGCAGCAATCATGCTTTCCCGCTTTTCTTTTTCCTGATCAATTCGCTGTTTTAGGTTGGGATCAGCAATGAGAGTAAAAACGTTTTGCTTGGTCTCTTTTTTCTGCATCAGACCAAGGAGTGTCATCATATCGTCTTCAAGTGTAATATCTAATTTTTCTTTCATTGATGGAATAAATCGCGCCATTCTCTGAGCTTTCTTTCTGGATGATTCATCAAGTAACTTTGATGCACGTTCAAAACTGCTGGTATTCTGATAGCTAAGAATCATTTCCTTTTTAGTTGGATCAGCGGCAATTTTGATTACAAGATTGGTTAATTCATTGCTTTCACCCGGTGATTTTCCTCCTATTTTCCCTGGACTACCCCGCCGGTTTCCCCGACGGCTCCGTGTGCCGGACATCAATTCATCCATGGTAATACGTTTGTTGTCACTGGCCCATTTCTCAGCACGGTTTATGTCGTCTTCAGACAAGAATTTCAGTGGATCCCCATCTTGTAATAACACATCATCAATAATTGAGAATGCTATATCCCTATAGTATTGAAATTCATGCGGTTCTTCCAGGACTGATTCTTCAGCGATCCCTTTACTGATATCAAGACGAGCCAGGCTGTATGAAATCGGTTCTATAGCCATTAATCGCGCGGTGTTGATTGCCTGTTCTTCGGTATATTGTCTGCCGAGGACGTAGTAACCACTGGTCACTTTTTCCGTTTCAACAGCATCAACATAATGATGAACCTTTCGAATTTCATCCGCTTTAAGATCCCGATCTGCGAGGTCTTTTATGCTCAGATCAACATCAAGTTTCATTTCCATGATGATTCTTTTCAAGCTGTTCCTGTATTCCTGTAGTAGAGCCTGTTCATCATCTTCGAGGCTTGAGTATGCATGCAGTTTTTCTCCAAGCTTAGAGAATTTGCCGTAAACACCGGTTTCCATGTAGGGTGGCGTCAAATGACTGATTAATACAGCATAGGCGCGACGTTTTGCATGGACCGCCTCGCCGATATTCTGGATCAGATATATGTATACATGTGGCAGATCAAAGGTGAGGGCATCAGGCCAGTCATAACCGGATAATCCATTTTGTTTCCAGGGTGTGAATTCAAGATTGCCGTGGGTACCGAAGTGCATTAACGCATCAGCCTTGAAACCAAGTTTTACCCAGAGATATGATCCGATATAACTATGAGGAGGCACGCGTTTGACACCATGAACCAATTTAGATTCATTGCCACCATAGGCGGCAGCTGGTTGTGGCAAGATGACAATATTACCAAACTTAAGGTGAGGAACAATTAGGTAATCGGTTTCATCTTTTCTTGTGGTCATATGTTCGCCGGGTGCCTCACCGTACTGTGCAGTGACTTGTTCATACAAGCCGTCGAGCAGTGTGTCATCAAACCATTGTTTATAGGTTGTCGCAGGAATCAATGCGGGATCTCCATTCGCAACCAGTTTGTCGAGTGTTCCTTTGGCATAGGTTCCCAGAACGGGTCCCTTTGTCTGAATCATTTCGTAAAATTCGTCGTTCGCCTCAGGAAGTGGACCTGTTGTATATCCTGATTTTTGTAAATGTTTAAGAAAATTCAGAATGGATGGCGATACTTCCATTTCTCCAGCAACCATGGCGCCAAATCCTGGTTCTTTATAATAATAAATGGCAATCTTTTTATCTTTATTATCCATATACTTCAGTTTCGTCCAGTTATGAATGCGATTGCATAACCGTTCGACACGATGGGGAATCCCCTGGTATTCTTTCGTCCCATGTTCGTTCATATACAGGGCCGCAATAGGAAAGGGCTGGACCGCGCCATCAAGCTCTGGAAGTACAACCTGGACACTGAGTCGTCCACCATGTATACCTAATTGTTCGCCAACCCAGTCTTCATAGGTTTGATCAATTAAAACCCCGACAAGCATTAAAACGTTTGCTTTCTTACAGTGCTCGACTAATTGGGCACTTCGTTCGGAGGCCAGGCGGCCCATTGGAATATATAACGCGATGTCCGGTTTGATTTTCTCCAACGCTTGAATTTCTTCACCGCGACCGTCCAATGGATAGACATTTATACCACGGTCTTCAAGTCCTTTTATGATTTGATCTATGTGACCCATACCGTATTTTTTAGGACTGAAGACAGTTGTGAACAAGCAGAATTTCGGCGCACCGGGTTTATATTTTCCGGATTCTTCATAGAATTTTTGATACTCCTCAAACGTTTCAAAATATTCATTTTCTCCCAGATGGAAAAACGAATTTTGAGGATACTTCAATGGATCTTTGACGTTATCGGAGAAAAACGGTTTACTGTCGAGAACTTTCCTTGAGTAATTTAAAAGTTGGACATAATTTTGATGACCGCCGAAATCAAAACACTGGGCAACAAAATGACTTTCATCATCATTCAGATTTGAGAAATCCAATTCGGCACGTTGAGCGCTTGGTACGTAAACCTTTGTCCCATGTTTTTTCGCTTTGTTGAGTTCATTTACCAACGCTTCAGTGACATTGGTTGAATAAGGAAATACATAAATGACATCGTAGACTGATAGGGTAGGGGGCGCGTCTTCTTCTTTGATTTCTATAAAATGTAGATTTACAAATTTGCTGTTATCTGCCTTCGAAAAATTACCGTGTTGGAATTGGCTGAAGTTGAGAAAAAGAATATCTGTTGGTGCCATGTACTTGTGATAGGCTTTATAGCTTCCAAACACGAGTCCTGAAATGAGCAGCAAGATAGATACTGTGCTGAATAATTTCTTAGATGTTATTTTCATGGTGTTTCTATTCCTTCTCTTTAATTGTAATCGTGATCATAATCTTAATTCTTAATCAGTTTTTTAGTTCAAAGGAGCAATTATCAAGGTCTCCGATTCTCGATCTTGGTTAATAAGCCAGAGGCTTACAAGTATAAAACGAAATGCTTAATTCAGGGGCAGTTAGTTTGGAGTTTCGCCTTCAGGCGGGGTTTTTAGAAATGCCCGCCTGAAGGTGGAACTCCAAACTTAAAAAAGGCTTACTTTATTTTTGGATCACAGTTAATCAGTATGATTATAGGTTCAAATAGCCGGAGCTATTCTGGTATATAAATCACTTCTCCACTTTCCAGTTCGTAGGCAGCGCCGATTCGTTTTCCTTTTCCCTTACCTTTTCCTTGTTCCCCTTTGTATTTAGTAATTGTCTTACCTTTTTTGACTATGATCTCCATGTTTTCTTTTCCAGGATTTTTAACTATTGTCACTTCTTCTTTAGTCAATAAATCCACCATGTTAAAATGAACGACCATCGCCACCATTAAGGCAACAGCAAACACCATGGCTAAATCAAATAAATTGGCCATGCCGCTCAATGGGTCTTCATCAATCAGACTATTATTTTGTCTGAATCTACTGTGTCGGATGCGTCGTCTCATAATTTTCCTTCAGTGAAAATGAGTAGTTAAAGTAGGCTAAGGTTTCAGTGTTCAGGTGTCAGAAAACACTTTCCTGAAACCCGAAATCAACCTTGTTGTCCTATTAATCCAGTTCCTTACTCTTACTTGGAGAATGCTCCTGTGATAATTGATAGAGGTATTCGAGATTACTTATGTCTTGTGAATACCACCGTTGGTAAATCATCATTTGTACAAAACCGATAGCACCGATGAATATGCCAATGACCGTTGTCGAAAATGCCACCTGCATATTAAGCGCCATTGATGCAATATCACCGCTGGCTAAACCAACCAGAGCGGGGCCCATTGGAATCAACGTTCCCATTAAGCCAAGCATTGGACCAATTCGCAAGAATGTTTTTGACAGCATCAGTTTCTTTTCACATAAGAGTTCAAAATCACTAATGATTTTTTCAGAATGTATGGAATGCCATTGACAACCAATCAGATTTTGAATACACGAGGAAAAATCGATATTTCCCGCTATGGTTGTATCGGAAGAAGAATCAAAAAACTTGTTTGATATTGAATTTGTGAATTCGTCCCAGTTTCTGGTAAATTTAATTCGGTGAAGATATGTGCCGTACAATATGCCAACTGAAATCAGTGCGCGTATGAAGATGAATAATAGCAGAACAATTACAGGAATTAAGAATGCGGTTGAGATCCAATAGAGTAGATTGGTTAATAAATTCATGATTAAATTTTTCGTTTGTTGATTATCAGTTGATATATCAAGCCCAGTCCGCAAAAAGCAATCATCAGGCCGAGGGAAATTCCGATTTGATTCAGGTTGATTTTGAATCCCATCATGGGCGGTGCGCCACGTCCAATAAGTGGTATTGACAGACCTATGAGAAATTGTATGAAGAGCATTAACACTGTAATTTCGGATAGAAGATCACTGTCCTTCAGGACTTTAGAGACAATCCACTGAACAAGGACCAATACTGTCAAAACTCCAGCGAAATATCCGAATGAAACCATTTGATACGATAATGAATGGATATGATGAAATAAATGGAGCTGGTACCATATGATGCCGATGGATGTGATAATTAATTGAAATACGAAAGCCGTCCAATTATAGCATTTTGAAATTGAATCACCTGAATATGTGTTTAGTGCAATTATGGTTTGAATAACAGCGTTTACGATAATTCCAATGGCTATAAGTTCAGCAATCATTGAATTTGAAATAATTGATATAAATCGAGTTAAACTAATTTTCATCAAATAATTCGGCAGCAAAATCGCTGGCAAAGAAATGATGAATAACGATGTCCACTTCATCATTTTGCCATTAAACTTATTAGTGCTTATAAGGAAATGAAGAAGATTTATTCCCAAAAATAAATGAAGTAAAAGTGTCATATTAGATCGAAGGATTTCCTATGCATATGAGATCTGTACCGGTACGAATAATAAATGCGCCATCGACAGCTGCTGCACCGTAAACTTTTGTTGTTTCAACCGAAATTGAGTTTTCAGAAATTTTAACTGCTTTATCAGCATCGCTTTTATAAATGATGGTCGTTCCGGCATTTCCGAAAAAGTAAATACGATCAGCAGCTGCGATTGGTGTGGCCCAGTTTGCGTTGGGCATTCGTTGTTTCCATATGAGTTTTCCATTATCAAGGCGAACGCAATATGCGATTCCGGCTTTATTTGAGAAGTATACTTTGTCGTTTACGACTAATGGTGATCCAAATCCTGATGGCTTGGTTTCCGCATACCATGCAATATGACTTTTGGAAAGATCTCCATTTCCTCCACGGCGAATAGCAAGATTATCGTTCTTACTATCGCCACCAATGATGATCAGATCTTTTGTAATAGCTGGCGATGGGGTCTTATTTCCTTTTAATCCGGCAAGAACCCACTTTGGGGAACCATCTTTCGCGTTAAACGCTTCAACTTTTCCCGGTGTACTGATTATAATCTCACCGTCATCAGCTGAACTTGATAAACCGGGTGTACTGTAAGATTGTCCAGACGGTCGTTCTATTTTCCAATTGTTATTTCCAGTAATTTTATTAACACTCAACATATACGAGGGACCATCATGGACAATCAAAAGGATTATTGCATCGTCACTGGCAGTTAAGGAACTACCCAAACCGTGAGTGCAAATGTATGGACCATATTCGTCAACCAGGTTGCGCATCCATAGTTGTTCTCCTTCGTGAGTAAACGCTGCAAGCTCTCCTGTTTCAAAAAAGACATATAATCGATCTTTATCGACAACCGGAGTTGGCGCAGCTCGAGATACCAGGTTTGGTGCCTTTTGTCTGGATGAATGGATATTCGGCTTGGTATCAAAAATTTTAGACCAATTAATGTCACCAGAAACTAAATCATAGCATGAAACGATCCGCTTAGTCTTAAATGCCTGGCCTTCAATACTGGTGATAAAAACATTGCTATTCCATACAATTGGTGATGATTGTCCATAACCCTGTATTTTTTTTCTCCAGGTAATGTTTTCATTGTCTGACCAGCGAACAGGCAATGTTTTCGCATTAGTTTGACTGCTGCCACCACCATTTAATCCCGGCCAGGTTTTTGATCCAGGTTGATTATCAACATAATTTTTAAGATATGTATTTATGTCAATTTCTTCGATTTCAACCTGCTGTTTTTTTTTGACTGTATTGAGATCAGCTGTTTCAATTGTATCAAGAACACTTTCACCAGATCGGCCACCAATGAATAATAATTTGTCATTGTGTGTTTTTAGTTGGTGATAGACACGCGTTTCTCGCAACTCGAAATCTGTTTCTTCCCATTGCTGAATCGTTGTATCAAAGCGATATAGTCCCCCGCCAAATCCATTTGCATATATATATTGACCGATCGTAATTGCACCCACGCCAGTGCCTTTGTATTCGACACTTACAGGATAATTAGGTCCTTTAGACCATGTTTTGTCGGCTGAATTATATACATCTACTTCATTGGAAAATTGAAATCGATCAGCTATTCCGCCAATACAATAGAGTTTGCCATCGGCACTGACTGTGGCAAAACCCTGGCGTGTGAACGGAGAATCCGTAATTCTCGTCCATTTTAATACTGGTTCATTCAGGTCACATACATAGGTTTCTTTTCGCCACACATTTGTTCTTCCCGGGCGATCTTTGATCTGCCAGCCGCCAACGACGTATAATTTATCATCAATGATTGTAGCACCATGAGATGAACGGGGTTCTGGCAGTGGAGTTAGTGATTCCAACTTATTTGATTTTGGGTCATAGCGTTTGACATCAGCGACTGAGGATACGTTCATCGGCTCATCTTTTTTGTTGGATGCAGAGAGTCCACCAATGAAATAGATGTAACCTTTGTGATTGACAATAGCAGCGCTTTCCAGGTATTTGTCTGTCAGTAATTTTTCCCATTTACCTTTTTTTTCTAAATTGACTCTCCAGAGGTCTGCATGTTGATGATCAATTGAATAGTCACGGAAACCGCCTGTGGTTCCGCCATACAGGTACAGCCAATCATCAATAACTGCAGCACTATGTTTCCAGGTAGGAGCAGGTAGTGAAGGGAAGTCTATATTCGCGCTGGAACTGGATTTGTTTTCAGAGAAAACAAAGTTTGTGGTGAATGATAATGTGAATGTAAAGAATATTATTAAGTGTTGATTTTTCATTTTTATAACCTTATGGAATTACTACTTAAAAAAAAAATTACACACTGAAGTGTGAACTTCAGCACTTGTGATTGCATTCAGGTACGGCTGTTGGAGTTCACAACTTCAGTTGTGCTTTCAGAGAAGTTTATTAACACAGTCTCGCCAAGCGGAGGCGGTGAACTCCAACAAAAAATCCTTTTTTACTTTGGTGATAATATTGAACGTTGCTCAATTCTTAATTATAAGGAAGCCATTTTCCATTTGTGAACCGTATCTTTCTTTTCGGTCCAGAAAATATAAAACTCGTTTTTGATGGAAACGACTCGTGGATATTCAGTATCAAAACCATAAACTGATAATCGTCTTGGTTCGGACCACGTTGTACCGTTATCTGTTGATGACGATGTAAACACAGCGTTTTCAGACTTTACAAACTCGTTCCAGACTGTTGCTAAATGGCCATTGCCATTAATAGCAACGTCGCCATGTTTTGCGGCTTTTCCTCCGAGTTTTTTGGGCTCGGACCATGTACTGCCGGCATCCATAGAATTAAGATAATAAAACCCATTGTTACCTTGTTTCCCGGTCCAGACTGTCGTGTGAATCTGGGGAATTTTATCAGTATCATTTATAGCTAAACCTCCACCGACATGCGGGCAGCCATCGAATGCCCAGTCAAATTTACCGACCCAGCCAGTCCGCTGCCATGAATTGTCTTTGGTCAATTTTGCCAGCGCCATATCCCTTGGATCAGTATCGCGGTATAAGATATAAACGGAATCATTTTTACCTGATTGGATCGTATTCCAACAACATTCACAGGTTTTGTCATCTACGGTAGTGTTTGGCTTCCAGCTTTTTCCACCATCTTCGGATGTCGAATAACGCAGGCCTCTCAAGTCGCCTCGATTGTCCAGCCAGACTAAATGAAAATTCCCCTTCTCATCAGCTGTTATGTCAATAAAGCCCTGACCATCTTTTGCTTCTGCATCAGCAGGACGACTGCCTTCTTTCCAGGTTTTTCCAAAATCATTCGAATAAGCTGTTACCATGGGACCGCTGCCAAATTGACCCTTACCTGGAATCATCCAGGCCGCAACCATGTTTTTTCCAGAAGCGGCCAGCTGTGGATCCATTGAACGGTGTGCTGCAAATACGGGATCAGAACCTCTGTCCACACGTATAGGATCTGACCAGGATTTCCCTTTGTCATCAGACTGAATATGAAAAAGATTGATTGATTTACCACTTCCCTTCTCACCCAATAAGAGGTGTAATTTTCCATTTTCAGAAAACACGTCTAAACTTGCTGTGCCACTAAATTGAGGTCGAGGATGTTTTCGTTTGCTTTGTTTCTCTTTTGACGGTTCATGTGATTCGCTTGAAAATCCAATTTGGGAACAAAGTGAAAATGTTAAAATCAAAATGAGTACGTTATATAGTTTCATGGTCTAATTTTTCCTATTATTTGTATTATCGTATATATTCAAATCTTGATCATATTACATAAAAATGTGGGAGTTGAAGGCACAAAAGGTTTCAGAAAAACCTCCAACTCCCACGGGCGAAAAATTATTTCTTACGGATTCAGTTTTTGGTTGAAAACTGTTACCGACATAAAAATGTGGGGGTTGAAGGTACAAAAGGTTTCAGAAAAACCCTCAACCCCCACGGGCGAAAAAATGTTTCTTGTTTCTAATTCAATGGCTGTTTCAAAATTAACTGCTATACCACTTGCGTCGGGAATTTAATCCCATAAGAGGGTTAAAAAATTTTGTGTTTCCAGCTGGAAACTTTGTCTTTTGTTTCGGTCCAAAATGCATAAAAATCGTCGTTTATTGATAAAACTCTCGGATACTCAGTATCATTTCCCGGGATTGATATGCGCCGTGGTTTAGACCAATTATCTCCATCATCTGTGGAGGTTGACACAAATACTGCACTTTCCTTTTCCAAAAATTCGTTCCAAATCGCAGCGAGATAACCTTCTTGGGTGATTGAGATGTCCCCTTGCTTAGATCTATTACTGCCAAACAAGTAGGGTTCACTCCAATTCATGCCATTGTCATTAGAACGCAGGTAGTAAAAGCCCTTGACATCATTTTTTCCGGTCCAGACGGTAGTATGTATTGTTGGTACTTCTGTATTCTCATTAATAACCATACCTCCACCAACATGTGGACATCCATCAAATTGCCAGTCAAAGGCACCAACGGCTCCCAGTCGCTCCCATTTCTGATCTGCATTTGAGATTCGGGCTAACGCCATATCCCGCGGTTCCAGATCACGATACAAGGCGTATTTAGTTCCTTTGTTAGAGACAACCAAAGTATTCCAACAGCAGCCGCAGGTATGCTCATCAACAGTTTTATTAACCTGCCATGTCATACCTGCGTCGCTTGAACTGGAATAACGCAGACCCCGTTTCTCAATTTTTGCATCTTCAGATTTTGGATTTTCTTTGTTGAGTTTTACTTCACGATTGTCGAGCCATACCATGTGCAAAACACCATCATTGTCTCCAACAATATCTAAGAAATATTGACCGTTAGTGTCACGCAAATCAGACGGGGGCCCACCTTTTTTCCATGTTTTTCCTCCGTCTTTTGAACTGGATGTTACCAGTGGACCACTACCCCAGCGACCCGTGCCTGATATCATCCAGGAAACCACCACATTATCACCACTGGCTCCTATTTGCGGATCCATGGCTCTGCGAGCCGTATGTGGTGGTTCATTGTCCCGATCAACCCGAATACCATCAGACCAGGTTTGGCCGCGATTATTTGAACGCTGATAATACAACTTTGCCTTCTGTTCAGCATCAGATTTTACACCGGTGAGAAGATGAAGAATACCATTATCTTCAACGACATCCAGACTAACAACGCCTGTTGTCTGATGACGCTTTTTCTTTGTTTTCTTTTTTTGTTTCACCTGTGCGTCTTTATTAATCACGGTTGCAGTTAAGACGCCACCACTCAAACAAATCATTAGCCAGAAAATAAGAAATCTATTGATATACTTCATCATTGAATCCTTTTCCTTTTAGAAATTGTATCGGTAGGATGCAAATACGACTCGCGGTTCCCCTGCGGTATATGAAACACTTGAACCATTTTGCACGCGCGAGGCATATCGTTTATCAAATAAGTTATCTACCGTTACTGAAATGGAATGTTTATCCCACTTATATTCAGCAAAGAGACTGGTCAGAAAATCGTATCCTGAATAGGTATCAGAATTGTTATTATCGATATAGTATTCATCCCAGGTATAGGTTTGCAGTCTCAAGGTAAACTTGTCAGTATTATATTCGGCGTACAAACTGTATTGATTATCAGGAATATATTGAAAACTTTTACCTGAAAAGTCTACATTTACTCCGCTGACTACGGCACTGAATTCAATAAATTCATAGTCAGTATAGGAATAGGCTGCACCTAATGTCAAGTTACCAAATCGGCCTGACAATGTATAGTCTCCCTGAATCTCAACTCCCAGTTTCTCTGTTTCTCCTGCATTTTGAAATTGGGTATCTCCATTGACCAGAATTCCAATAACTTCATCTTTAGTTTCTGTATAATACAGCGAGGTATCAAATTTCCATAATTCGCTACGTCCCTTAAATCCAACCTCTGCGGTACGTACGGTAGCTGATTCTAATTTTCGATTGTCTTCAAGTTCATTTGAAAACGGAACTTGTTCAGCTTGAGCGATCAATCCATAAGCATTGATGGTTTCAGTTAATTCATAAGTCAGACCTAACCGGGGGGCAAATAAATCAAAATTTTCATCGAATTCTGGGAATCGTTCATCTTCTGGTGTTAATGGATCGTCAACAACTGGTACCCAAGTGCGGGGACCTGAACCTGGAGCACCAAACGGTGCAAAATTGAATTCAGTATATTTTTTGAGTTCAGTATCAATGTTGACATGATCAAAACGAAAGCTTAAATCAACAGTTAATTTATCTGTTGGTCGTAATGTTTCCTGTGCAAATATACCATAGACTGTACCTACGGTATCATCTTCCTCTCTAAGAGGACCCGCTTCATCATCCAATACATCAATGATGCGGCCTGAACCATCATTTAAGACATTTTTATATTGAAAGTTTTTAGTTCCAATACTCCGATCCTGGCGAAGGGTCAATCCCGCAACTAATGTTGAATCACCCATCAGTGAGTGGTTATATTTAAATTCAAGATCGGTACCAAATATATTATTACCCGGAATGTCGCTGATACCTCCCACGATAGGGTGTCTGTGATTGAAATGAGTCCAATAAAACCTTGGTAAGAAGACTAAATCTCCCATATTCCATTCAAGGCGGGTATTAAATGCATAGGTGTCCGAATAACGGCCGGAATCCTGAAACGGCAAGGGAGGTGTAAATCCTCCTTGATTTTTTTTCTGTTTTCCGGTTCGC
Organism: Verrucomicrobiota bacterium; assembly: GCA_021772675.1. Lineage (GTDB taxonomy): Bacteria > Verrucomicrobiota > Lentisphaeria > JABSQK01 > JAJFLO01 > JAJFLO01. The sequence goes on from JAJFLO010000181.1 coordinate 45,999, forward strand.
TTGAATTCATCGAATGCACCCTGATCCATTGATGGGGGTATTTGCAGACCCGTATAAATATATTGAAACTCGGAATTCCAGGTAATATCACCGGTTGGCTGCCAGCCGTATTTCAGACTTAGTTGATCCGTTTTGAAATTATTCTGAAAGCGCCAGTTATTATTTGTCTCCTTGTGAGTTCCTGTGAATGCAAATGCGTGTTCTTCGTCAATAACAAAACTTTTTCGCAAATGAAGACTACCTGTATCATGTTCTCCGTAACCGATACGCAATCCGTCTCCGGAGGGATCAAATGGTGATTTTGAGATAATTTGAATAGTCCCGCCAGCTGACGCTGTTGCATATAGGTTCCCAGGGCTTTTTGTCACTTCGATTCGATCAACGTCTGACAAATCAAGTGAGTCTAAACGACTGAAACTATCTGGTTCTGTTAACGGAACACCGTCACGTAAGAGCATGATTTCTCTAACACCAAAATTAGCTTTAAGACCAGCTCCCCGAATGATAACTCTGGTACTGAATCCTCCTGATGTCGGTTCTACATAAAGGCCAGGTATGCCTCTAAGGGTTTCACTGATGTTAATACCCCGAGTTTGGTCAAGACGTTCACGACTGATTACTGCTATTGCTTCAGGAACCTCTTTTGAGGGTCTTGCTTCGCGGGTTGCTGTAACTGTCATTGTATCATATAAAACTTCGTCGTTGTTGTCTTTTTCTTCGGCGAAACTGTTTTGATTCGGTATGATACAATTAAAAATTAGTGCATATAAAAAAATAAGATTAAATTTCTTCATTCTTAGTGGGGCTCCTGATTTGTTATCTTGACTTTTATATCAAAATATTTGATTAAAACAAAATGATTTTCGCCCATGAATAAAGAGAAAATTGCTTCAGATTGGGGGCAGTGCCTTCTAATGGGTAGAGGGTGTGATTCCACGCCAGTGTATAGTTCCTCTGGTTTAGAACTAATTATCACACATTGAACCAAATAGGAGGCAGTGTATGGAAATAATTCACCAGATGAAAACGAGAAGCCCTACTGAAGAAACTTTTATGACATATAGGTATGCCAGGGAAACACAGATCATGAAGATAAACGAATAGAAATGTGGTGTTGCTTTCCTTTTGTTTTGAACGTGTAGAACAGGTATCTCATTGATAATTATAAGATCAGAGACTGCGCTACGGCACATTTCATTCGGTCAATACATGCGGCAACATGCTGTGTTATGTGGAGGTAATATCAACAGCGGAAAATGCTGAGGGTAATGTAGAGTGGATTGTTGTAAGTGTATTGGTATGATGTTGCTTGGTTCAGTTTATTAGCCTGATCGGCTTTATCATGAATCGAAAATTTGTTTGAATGTTCTTTAAAGATACAAACAATTGATTCATCATTTCCATTTGATGGAAGGTAGCTTAGGGTAAGCGAAGTCTCAAAATATTGAGATTGTCCGCAAGGGCCTGTGGCAATTAAAATATGGTCACTTGAAGCTTCCTTATTATTTGCCAATTCAAGTTGGGTTGCTGCTGCGTCTTCATCTTTTGGAGCGCAACAGCAATCCTTTGAATTTACAATGCAGCACTCATCCTCTGTTATTTCTGTCGAACAGGATTCAGAATCTTCAGAATTGATACCTACTATTTCTTTATCTGAAGATGCAAAATTCCAAGGTAAATCCAAAAGATGATTATATGGAAGATATAGAACAGCCAGAATTGCGACTATTAAACTGACATTGATTGTGCGATGAATCCAAACCATCAAAATTTTAGGAACCTCAAAGTTGAATCTTACAAAATTAATTAAAAATTTCGGTTAAACTAACAAATTGAATTAATTAGTAAAGCTAAAAGTCTAAAAATAAAAAAGGTTTATTATTTATTCATAAAGCTGAGTTTTTATTCACCAGAGGAGTAACTACCGGGACATTTTTGTATGCCCCGGTGGTTTATTATCCTCAATATAATATCCAAAAGTATTTCTGATAGATATTACCAGCTTACATTCAGTGAAACGTAAAAACTGCGGCCATAACCGGGAAGTTTTTCTCCAACGGCTATGTCTGCATTACCAATCACTCGGTTAACTCCAGCCAGGTGATCCGTGTATTTTTTATCAAACACATTTTCGACACCGCCCGATACAGACACACGTTCGTTTACATTATACTGTCCTCGAAGATTCATGAGTCCATAACCGCTTGTTTTAGGCTCGCCATTTGTTTTCGAAACCTTATTTTGAGCTGCATAAAAAACACCTTCAATAGATGCAAACCAATTCTCCCTTTTGTGAGTTAATGCAACAATCGAATTAAGGGGTGAAACACGGTATACATCGTCATTGATATCTGTACGGTTTCCCTGAACAGCACTCAGTACTCCGTCTAAACTCCACTGATCTGATAAATTAACTCCCATTTCAACATCAAAACCCACAAATTCAGCATCAACGTTGGAATATTGCAGGGGTGTTGTATCTCCGTTTAACGTGCTGACTGCAGGCGCAGGGCCACCGTAAGGGCCTGCTAATACCGTTGTTAAAGCAGATTCATGAACAGGGATTCCCTGAATATAGTCATCAACATCTTTGTAAAAGACCCTTGGTCTTAAGTAGTATTTATCAGTTGTATAATCAAATCCTAGATCAAGTTCATGTGAAATTTCCGGATCCAAATTAGGATCACCTATATAATTGTTCCCATCCGATAATCCTCCATTAATTTCCAATGGAATCCATAAATATCGTTCAAGAAAATTGGGTGATCTAGTTTTACGGCCAAACCCAATTTCAAATGTTAGATTTGAATCAATTTCATAATCCAGCTTTAAAACTGCATCAATATTGTGATCGGTTTGGCTACGATCTGATGTATTAAATCGAGTGACTAATGCTCCGACATTTGTCGTGATGACTCCGGGAACGAAAGCTGGTAATCCACCAGGTGCAGGGGCTATTGGGATTTGACCAATATACGGATTCACGATACTGACATCATCTGCATCTGTTCTTACCTGATTGTAGCGAACTCCGAATTCTACCTCCCAAGATTCCTGAACGTTGCCGTGCCATTCTCCAAATATGCCGTATCGATTTTTTTCAGCATTGTCGATGCTCTCAACACGAAATGCAGCCATATTAGGATCAAAAATTGTTGCATTATGATCTGCCAAATCGCTATCAATTCCCAAATTGAAGTAACCTTCCCCCGCAGCTATTGTAGATTTTAACGTGAATCCAGCTGCATTGCTTTCTGCAATAATAAATCGTTGATTCAAATCGCCAGCGGCAGTAAATGGATTGATTGGAAGTGGTGGTGGAATCGCTGATGGCGCTGGTGTTGTACGCAGTGAAAAGTTGTTCATACCATGCTCAATATCGGTATAATAAATATTACCTGAAATACCTATGTCACCCCAACTGATTTTGTAATCTGCATTGTATAAATCTCCGTCAAAATACCAAATATCCATTGGGAGTGCAGGGGTACCGGCTCGTTCGGTCTCGACTCTGGAATAATCCAAACCGAATTCATTGTCTCCAGTTCTCAAACCATATCCCAATTTCAGATTTTTGCGTTCATGAACTGTGGATAGAATGTCTCCATCTTCGAATTCAAAATCGTCCCCATCTTCACGACTGCCACTGAGGAAAAATTTATGACTATCATTTGATATCGTAGAGAGGATATTATATGCCGAACCGTTATTGTTACTGTTCCCATCACCGTTCACCTCACCATGGAACTCAAGGTCACTTCCATCAGTGAAATAACCCTTATTGGATGTCGCGACAACGGCACCGCCCAGTGTTTCGATACCTGCACTGACAGGTGCAATACCGCGATAAACTTCCAGTGTTTTTAACTGTAGTCGAGGAGCATAACTTAATGGAGGATCCATGGCATTTGGACCTGCTGAGGTCAGTGGAATTCCATCAATTGACTTATTTAGTCTATAGCCGAACATACCCCGATACTGTGCAAAACTGGTTAACGGACCATTTGTATTGACATTCGCACCGGGGACTTTCTTCAGAAGTTGCGTGGTATCCGCTGGCATCCCGTGAAAGCCCTCAGTGACATGAACTTTAAACCGTTTGGCTTCGTCTTCTTTTTCAGCCCGAATAATAATGTCATCAAGTTGATAGACATCACTGTCAGATTGTGAGTATGAGAATAGGACGATATTTATTAATAAAAATGACAAAAAAACTTTTTTGATATAACACATATTTCTCTCCAGATATGCTATGATTTTAGATATAACTTGATAGTATAGGAATTTGAATTCTAAGTGGCTATAATTGCGATAAAAGTACATATTTAATGAAATTATTATCCTGAAGGAGCGTACCGTTTGTAGTTCCGTCTTCAGGCGGAAGTCTCCGATGAGTTTTAGCGAGTCGATAGGTGCCATACACTCGCTGAAGCGTCGTTAAAACTTCCGCCTGAAGGCGGTACTACAAACGAGCTGCGATTGAATTTATAGTATAGGAGGTGCGGAGTAAAGCCTTCAGCCTAATTTTGCCAATCGTTGCGAGGAAAAGCCCGGGCGAAGCCGGTTAAGTTCAAATTCATAAATCAGCAATCACAAATTTCTAAAGTTTCACAGAAAGCCAAAATAAAAGAACCGCGGTATGACGTATCTTTTAGTCCCAATTCATTTAGACACGCTTCACCTTAACGACAGTATCGCCGCGATCTGCCCGGCCTGTGATTTTACCCGGCAGCCGTATTTTCACAATGGTGAAAAACGGGCATATAATCCGGGCATCGCTCCTGTCAGTGAAGAAATGGCCGCACAGCCATTTGAAGACCGGAATTTTCGTTTAAAACCCGGCATTCATCTGCACTGGGCTTTACCCGATGCCTTAACCAAGTCAATCAGTAAGAATAAGCTGCGGGAGGACTCCGAGACGGCCTTTCCCCCGGTCCCCAATCGCTGGATGGTGCGTCGCCGTGACGGCGCCGGGAATAACGGCACAAAATGCTGGATTGTCGAAAGCGATTACCTCTATCCACCGGGAACAGCCCATCCCGGCACCAGTGTCACTGTACCGCATCCCGAAGATACCAACCAACCATTTCGCTACATGGGAAGAACGATTGCCATTGAGGACGGTTATCAAACGGACGTCGACGCTTCTTACTGGGGAAAACATCTCACTGCCGTTGGTTATGGCGATCCGGCTTTTGCCGCACTGTATCCCAACTGCCACAGTGTCTTTGGGTTTTACGATCCGGATTACCCGCGCGATAACCAGGGCCGACCCAAAAACGGCCTGCAATACGATGTTATCGGCTGGTATGACGCCGGCGCCAATGATTATCTCAACACGTTTATAACCTTTGTTCAGGAAAACATGGAGAACGAGGATCTCCGGGACGTCATCAAAAAAGAGTTCAAATGGAGCGTTTCACTGGCTGACGGCCAGCCGTTTCCTCAGTCGATGCACGTGTTATGTCACGCCTGCCTTACCTTCGATCCCAAAAATGGACAGTCAACACCATCGTCCGGTCACCGCATCGTCATTGCCAATACCGGCGCCGAGGCCTTGGCCGCGGATCTGGCGGAGAAAATGGCGGCGGAGTTAAACGTATCCGATCGGAAAGGCGTTATTGAAGAGCAGCTCGAAGCGCTGCTGGTGGCGCCCCAGATCGAACACCGGCAATTGGATGTCGGCCCCAAACTCAAAGAAGCACGTCACCACAAAGGATTCAAAGCTGTGCCTGCCGGGATCATCTGGACAATTCTGTCTGAAAAAGACGGTGTGCAGCCGGCGGACGGCAGCGCCGCTGGCGAACAGACACCGCTTACCGATGATATCGGCCGTCAGCTCAACGAAATAAATAGTTTGCAGCAGGAATACGACCGAGCCGTGCAGCAAATAGAATCGATGCAGGACCGGCTGTTTACCGATTGGTACAAATACGCGTTGTGTGCTTATCCGCAGGAAGGACGGCAGGATGATTATCCGAATGTGGATGAAGTCAAACACTTTATCGAACTCAAAGGATTGGCGCCGTTAACAAAGAAACAGGCCGCGACAGGAACGTTTGGATTCGAGCGGGATGACACTGGCAGGATCGTCACTGCCGTTCCATCACCGGATACCACTTCATATTCACTCGCTGCCCGTCTGGCCGAGGACGTTAATCGGCTGCTGGCATCATTAGAGGAGCAGGCGTGCGCTTCCCTGCGAATCTCGCCGGCAGACATTCTGAACTGGCAGCGTTTTGCCCGGCGGTTTGTGCAGCGCGACCCGTCGCCCCTGAGTGCGACATTGACAGGATTATGGTCGCTACTTCCCGAGGATATCCCGGACATTATCAATGAACTGGTCGACGATGAAAATATCCCGAACGATGACGACCAAAATAAAATCATAACGGCGATGAACGACCTTGAATTTGATCTGGACGCGGTGTTCGATGAGGTAAAAGACGTGGTCGATCTGTCCCTGGCAGCACTTCAGATTTGGGAAATCGACTCCGATAAGCGGTCGCCAAAACAGGTATTGAAACTCAAACGTGCGATCCTGGAAGCCTGTTTTCCGGAAAACATTCGCAAAAGCCCAGCCCTGGAGTATCGCTTAAAACAAGCGGCCGCCCCGCGTTATTGGGAGGCGTCCGAACCGGTGTTGCTCCTTAATGGGGATCTCATCCGCCCCTCACACCGGCATGGCGCCGACGGCCGGTTCGATCCCGAAGGATTGGTGGCCTGCACTATTTTCGCTGGCGGCAACGATTCCCTGGAAACTCTCATCGACAATAAATTTCAACCCGTCCTCGACTGTCTGGAGGCCCTCCATTCCACCACCGGTGAACCGCAAATCGCCTTTAGCCGGTGGCAGCAGAATCCGTGGCATCCGCTCGTTCTGGAATGGGAAACCAAATTTTATCCCAGCGAGAAGAAAAATCACCACACCGACCCGGAAGCGACTGGCACGAAGACGGGACTATACCATCCGGAATTCATCACGCACCACTATAAACTCATGGAGAATCAGATCGATCTGACACAGCAATTATGGGCGAACTGGAATTCTGACAAAAAATTGTGATATTTATAGAATTCCATTGATTTGATTGTAATTCTCACAGGAAATTTGAAAGGATGAATGAAAGATTATTGCGATTCGTTAATTTTGCCGATGCAATA